>JAGTUZ010000100.1 GCA_018224415.1 Bacteroidota bacterium
ACCGCTTTGTTGCCACCATCCTTCTGAACACGATCCTGGGAGAGGGGCCGGAATCCCGTCTGCGGCGGATGTTCTGGGGACGACATACCATATCACCAACGTTCACTGCGGCCGTGGCGTTTTCGCAGGACTGCAGTTATTTCATGATCTCCGGTTCCGCGACTCCGCTCATGGCCGACAGCGTCTTCGCCTTCGCGCATGAAACGGTATCAGAGATCGTAAAAGAGGGTGTGACGGAAGAAGAGCTGGAGGCAGCGAAATCGCAGTTGCTCTCAAACGAGTTGCTGACCTTCGCGAGCAATCGGAACATGCAGAGCCTTCTCAAGGAATCAGTCGTCTACCGCATTCCCTTCAAGAAGATGCTGGGCTTCACCGACCGGCTTCGCGCCGTAACGACCGAGGACGTGCGGCGTGTTGCAGCGGATTTGTTCGAACCTGGACGGTGGACGCAGGTGACCCTCGGCAGCGCCACGAAACTACGACCTGTGATCGAAGCCTCAGGGAGGAAAGTTGTCATCATTGAGGATGACCGTCCAAAGGACGATGGAGAACGCGACGCCGGGGAGAACGAGCAGGAGAAATAGGGTCCGTTCGGTCGCGGGGTTCTGGGGATTAGCGGCGTATGAACACGCGAACAGAGTCGTTCGCCTCGCCGACGTCCTCCATAACGAGACGGGCGCGGATGACATGTTCTCCGTCAAAGGCGCGAATGTCCCAGTCGTAGTAGTAGAAAGGTTGGTAGTGGGAATACACGTGCGTTCCGTCCACGTAAAATTCGACATGTGAATCGCAACCGCACTGTGATGATGTTTCCGTCAGAATGCGCAGCACGTCTCCGTCGATGACCGCGCTGTCGGCCGGCTGGGTGATCGTGATGCTCGGGGGTGGATACGGTTCGGTGGTGTCGCAGCCGGGTGTGAGCGCGAGCATGAGCGCTACCATGGGCAGGAGTGCCAGCAACGTGCCGAGGTGTTTCATCTATTCTTCTCCTTTAAAGCGTGGAAGGCCATGTACACCGTTTCCGGCGGGAGATCCCGCATGCAGATTTTGCCGATCGTACATCGCGTGAGGTTGCAGCCGAGACAGTCGAGACCCTCGAGGCGCACCCAGGCATTCCGGGGGCCGAAGGGACCCTGAAGCAGGGGATTGGTAGGTCCGAATATCCCGAGCGTCGGTGTCCCGACCGCCGCGGAAATGTGCATCGGCCCGGAGTCGTTGCTGATCGTGAAGTCGCAACACGCCAGGAGAGCGCCCAGTTCACCGATCGTCGTGGGAGGCGCCTTGTGGGCGGAATACTGCATATCACGGATGATCCATTCGACATCGTCCTCCTCACCCGGTCCCCACAGCAGCAGGATGTTAGCATCGAGGCGTTCCGCCAGCAAGTCCCCCAGCCGTGCGAAAGAGGCAAGATCCCACCGTTTGCTTTCCCACGTTCCGCTTGCATTGAGGGCGATCAACGGACCACTCCGTGTTCGAAGCGGATAAAGGGCCTCGCCCATGCGGTGCAGCGGGTCCTCGGGAAGTGGAAAACAGAGGCGACGCTCAGTCACGGGAATATCGAGGGCGGCGAGCGCGTCGAGATTGAACTCGGTATTGTGGATGCGGTCGGCGCGTGTTTCGACATGCACATTGTATGCCCACGCACGGCCACGGAACGGATAGCCGACGCGCACCGGTGCCCCCGTGGCAAAGGCCATCTGAGCCGATCGTGGGTTGCAGAACAGGTCGAACACCAGGTCGAAGCGTTTGGAGCGCAGGCGGCGAAGCAGGGAAAGATATCCGTCCCGCCTGGGATGGAAGATAATCGGATCGTCAACGTAGGGGTTATCGCGAATAATGTCCGCAGCCGCGCTCTCGGTCAGGAAGGCGAGCCGGGCATCAGGAAAGGCAGCACGCAGGTTCGGCAGTACAACGGTACTGAGCACGACATCCCCGATGGCCCGTGGTTTGATCACCAGGATGGAACGGACGGAACGCCGCAGAAGAGCTGGATAGCGATGCTGATCCCGTGCTGTTCTGCGGCGTCCCATTCCTGTTTCTCCGTAACCTCGAACGATACGGCTTATTCGACCGGATCGAGCACGTTGTTTTTCTTCATGTTTCGCATCGAAGGAGGCACCTCGCCGTTGACGATGGCCATCGTGTCGAGTGCGATGACCAGTTCCTCGTTGGTCGGGACGATGCCGACGCTGACGCGGGAATCGGCTGTAGTGACCATGCGTTCCTTTGGACCGTCGGTGTTCTGCGCCGGGTCGAAGTCCACGCCCATGAAGGCGAGATTCCGGCAGACATACTCACGGACCATGGTGCTGTTTTCGCCGATGCCGCCCGTGAAGACAATGGCGTCGACACCGCCCATCTCCGCCGCGTAGGCGCCGATGTACTTCGTGACGCGCAGGCAGAACATCTCGAAAGCAATGCGTGCACGGTCGTGACCTTTTTCCGATTCCGTCTCGATCTCGCGCATGTCGCTGCTTACGCCCGAAATGCCCATCAGTCCGCTGTGCTTGTTGAGCAGCGTCGTGGCTTCGGCGAGTGACAGACCCTCCTTGCCCATGATATAGAGGATGAGCTGCGGATCGAGGTCGCCGCTGCGCGTCCCCATGATGAGACCCTCGAGGGGAGTGAAACCCATGCTCGTATCCACGGAGACGCCGCCTTTTACTGCGGCCATCGAACACCCATTGCCGAGGTGGCAGGTGATGATGCGCAGGTCGGTGATCGGTTTGTCCATGATTTCCGCCATGCGGTTCGACACGAAGAAATGTGACGTGCCGTGGAAACCGTAGCGGCGGATCTTGTACTTCCTGTAGAACACGTAGGGAATGCCATAGAGGAAGGAACGGGGCTCCATCGACTGGTGGAATGCTGTATCGAACACACCGACCTGCGGAACCTCAGGAAGATGCTGCTTGCAGGCCACGATGCCGCGTATGTTGTGCGGGTTGTGCAGGGGGGCGAGTTCGATATTGTCACGGAGGCTCTGCAGCACGGCGTCGGTGATCAGCACCGAACCGGCGAAATCCTCAGCGCCATGCACGACGCGATGGCCGACGGCATGGATCTCCGCCTTGTCGCGGATGACGCCGTGGTTCTTGGAAAGGAGCACGGCAAGCACATACTCGATGGCCATGCCGTGGTCCAGGATCTCGCCTGTGAGCTTGATGGTGTCGTTGTCATGGCGTGTGTTGGTGAGCACTGCGCCGCTCATGCCGATGCGTTCGACGAGTCCCTTCGCGAGACGCGTGTTGGTTTCGGCTTCGATGAACTGGTATTTGATCGACGAGCTGCCGCAGTTGACGACGAGGATGTTCATCATATTGTATTCTCCTATCCTATGTTCTCGGTGATACGTTTGCCCGATTCGTCGTAGCGGAAAAATCCTTCTCCGCTTTTCTTGCCGTACTTCTGCTCACGCACCTTGCGGCGCAGCAGAGGACAGGGACGGTATTTCGAGTCACCGAGTTCCCGGAACATGGATTCCATCCAGGCCAGCAGTTCTTCGAGGCCCATCGAATCGGACAGTTCCAGCGGACCGACGGGCATGTTGAAGCCCAAGCGCATGGCCGTATCGATGTCTTCGGCGGAGGAGACGCCCTCCATGAGTATGTACATCGCTTCATTCAGCATGGGAATGATCGTACGGGTGGTGATGAAGCCCGGATATTCGTAGACCTCCACCGTGGTCTTGCCGATGCTCTGGATGAATTCCCGTGTGCGCTGGAAGGTCTCATCACTTGTGTGGAAGGCGCGGACAATCTCGCAGAGGGGAGTCTTCGGCACGGGATTGGAGAAATGCAGTCCGATGACACGGCCTTGATGCTTGACCGGCTTTGCGATCTTCGTCAGGCTCAGTGTGGACGTGTTGGAGGCGATGATGATTTCCTTGGCGCAGAGACGGTCGAGACGCACCAGGAGTTCCTGCTTGAGCTCGAATTGTTCGTCGACGACCTCCATCACGAAGTCCGCGCCGGCGACATCGTTGATATCGGTGGTGACCTTGACGCGGCTCATCAGAGCGCGTTTCTCGCCTTCGGTCATGGCCCAGCGCTGGATTTCGCGGTCCATGTTTTCCGCCAGGCCTTCGATACAGGCTGCGACGCGTTCTTCGTCGCGTTCGATGATGATGACGTTCAGTCCGTGTGCCGAGAGCGTCTGTGCGAGCCCCCGGCCCATGACGCCGCCGCCGACGAGGCCGACAAGCTCGATGCGGTGATCCGCATGCGGGGCCATCGGCATTTCGTTGTCGAGTTCCGTGAGTGAAATGGATTCGTTTTGCATTGTGAAAGCTCCGGACGCCGGCGTGTTCTGCCGGCTTCTCTTACCTATGTGAGCAATGAAAGTTGAGTGTCATCTCGTTCTAGTAGATCCGACGGGGATCGCTGATATTGGCGGGGAGAAAGCGGTTGTGTGGATGGATTCCCCGTAGGATTCATCCTACAAAGGTAGCAAGGGTAAACAGGATATACAAGCCCTATATACTCCACCGACGGAAGCAGGAACGCTGTATCGACAGGTGTTCACGAGAAGCTGTCGCGGGAAACCCAGGAATGCAGCAGGATGCCAACGGCGAGCATGCTGGTGAGAAAAAAGGATCCACCATAGCTCATGAACGGTAGGGGAATGCCGATGACGGGGATGAGACCAAGCGTCATGCCGACGTTGACAAACACGTGGAAGAGCAGCATCGCCGTAATGCCGATCGCTGTCAGACTGGAAAATCGGAATTCCAGCCCGCGTGCGATCCGCACGCCGCGGAGGAAGAGCAGGGCGAAAAGCAAGAGTATCGAAACGCCCCCGATGAAACCGAATTCCTCGGCGGGGACGCAAAAAATGAAGTCCGTCCACTGCTCGGGGACGAAACGCAGCTGCGTTTGCGATCCCTGCAGATACCCACGACCGGTAAGCCCCCCCGCACCAATGGCGACCTTCGACTGAATGACGTTCCATCCCGCGCTGAGCGGTGCGGCGGCGGGATCGATGAACACGGCGATGCGGTTTTTCTGGTACTCCGGAAGGTGGCTATAAAGGTACTGGACGCCGAAACCGATTGACAGGTTGAGGGCCAGAAACATGAGTGCGATCCCCAGATTGCGCTTCATCACATAGAAGAGGATGGAGACGAGCAGGGCTGCCAGCAGAAAGTACCACAGACCGATCACGGACAGTACCGCGATAATCACCGGAGAGAGCAACGTGAGCAGCAGCACCATTTCCGCCCCCGCCCAGAAAATCATCGCAAGGAAAATCGCCCAGTATACCAGGCCGGTCCCAAAATCCGGCTGCAGGAGGATCAGCGACCAGGGCAGCGCGACGATACCGACGGCCTTCGATAGATCGCGGAAAGAACTCATGCTGGTTGTGCTGTCCGAAAGGAAGCGTGCCAGTGCAAGGATGGTAGCGACTTTCGCGAACTCCGAGGGTTGTATCCCGTAGCCCCCGATGCCGAACCATCCGGCATTGCCCGCGATGCTTTTCCCGAACAGGAACACAAGAAGGAGTAGGGCGACGGAGGCGGCATACGCTAGGTACGCGGCATAATGATAGAATCGCGGTGGTGCGAGTACGGTGAGCACCAGCAAGAGTCCGCCGAGGATGACCCAGAATACCTGCTTCTGGAATTTGATGAAAATTTCGGCGTTGTGCGTGGCACTGAAAATCGACAGCAGCCCGGACGCGATCAACAGGAATACCGTTGCGAGCAACAGCCAGTCGATTTTCTTCGGGTCGAGAACCGGCATTCCAAACGCCATCAATCCTCCACCGGAGCGTTTGCCGGGGGTGTTTCCACCACCACGGGTTCTGTTTCCGTCGAGCCACCGCGTGGTTGTTCAGGTACCCAGGTTCCGAAGAGATAGCGTCGGATCATCGCACCCGCAATGGGTGCCGCGATCGTTCCACCGAAACCTCCGTTCTCGACGATCACGGAAACAACGATGCGGGGATCCTCGAAGGGCGCATAGCCAACGAACCAGGCGTGATCGGGATTCGGCGGGTTCTCGGCCGTCCCGGTTTTGCCGGCCACCCTGGTTCCGCCGACGCGTGCGGCATAGCCCGTTCCGGAACCATTGACAACGCGGTACATCCCTCGCTGGATGACGGAAATCACCGAGGGGGAGAGCGGAAGGCGCTCGGGACGGTTGCCGACGGGACGTTTTTCGCCGGTGGCACGGTCCTTGACTTCGCGAACAGCGTGCGGCCGGTAATACGTACCGCCGTTGGCCAGTGCCGCGGTGAAGGCAGCCATCTGCAACGGTGTGGTATTGATCTCACCCTGCCCGATACCGAGATTCACCAAATAGCCTATGTTCCACCGCGAACCGTACCGTTTGTCGTAGTAGGCCTCCGAGGGGAGGATTCCGGGGTTCTCGCTGCCGATATCGATACCCGTCGGACTGCCGATGTGGAACAGCCGGCCCCATTTCTGAAGATTCGCGAAACCGAGTTTGAAGATCAGCTTGTAGAAAAATACGTTGCACGAATGCTCGAGCGCGGCGACCACCGAAATATCACCGTGTGCGCCGTGACAGCCGAACTCCTGTCCGGCAAGAAGGTAGGATCCGGGACAGCTTATTCGCGTGTTTTCATCGATGATATCTTCCTGCAGTGCGGCGGCGGCGACAAGCATCTTGAACGTCGAGCCGGGAGGGTAGGCAGCCATCGAGCAGCGGTTGAAGAGAGGGGATGCCGGGTCGTCACGAAGCGTATTCCACACGTCGACGGGAATGCGTCCGCTGAAATCGGTCAGATTATAATCCGGGGAACTGACAAAGGCCAGCACTTCGCCGTTTCGTGGGTCGAGTGCGACAATGGCGCCGCGACGTCCGCGCATCAGTCGTTCTCCATACAACTGCAGGTCCATGTCCAGTGAAAGGATGAGATCGCTTCCTTCTTCTGCGGAGACGTCCGATCGTCCGTGCTCGAAACTCTCAATCACCTTTCCGCGCGCGTCCACCGCGAAATATCCATACCCTTTCTTCCCGCGTAACACTTCTTCGTAGTAGGCCTCGATGCCATTGAATCCGACAAGATCACCCGGCTGATAATAATCGCCGAGCGTCTTGAGTAGATTGGGTGAAATCTCTTTTGTGTACCCGAGCAAATGGGCCATGTGGGCAGTGCTCTTGTAATCGCGCCGGGACTCGATGGTGTAATTGACACCGGGCAGCAGTGTCCGGTATTCCTCCAGCATCGAAAGCTGGGAAAAAGTGATATCGCGGGCGATTTTCACCGGGCGGAAGGAGCTGATTCCCTCACGGCTCAAGCGGTACCGCACGACATTCGTATCAATGTCGAAGATACGCTTGAGGAGGGGAAGACTGTGCCAGTCGAATTCGAAGGGCGTCACCGTCAGCGTGTAACTCGGGTTGTTGCCGACCACCAGATTGCCGTCGCGGTCATAGATCAGGCCGCGAAGTGGGTCTTTCGAAATCTGTCGGATGGAGTTGGACTCTGCCTGCGAGCGGAAGCTGTTGTACTGCACGAACTGCAGTTCGTAGAGTCGGACGATGAGCACCACCAGCAGTCCGATGAAGACCGCTCCGAGAATGTATGCACGCTTTCTGCTTGCGAACGATGCATTTTGCATGACACAGGCCTACACTTTCAGTCGGGCACGGCGCCGCGCGATGATCAGTACAGGGATGACGGACAGGACGGTCGTGTACAGCGAAGCGCCGAGCACATAACGTAGAAAGAGGGGAAGAAAGTGGATATCGAGAGTCTGGAAGTACGAAAACACATAGATCGTATGAAACAACAGCGATGCAGGCAGCATGATCGCCACTGCCTGGGGACTGCGAACCAGCATCGACGCCTTTTCCTCGTCATGGAAGAAACCTGCTGCAAAAGCAGTCACAACGAGTCCAAGCGCGGTGATACCCACAAGCCCGGAAGAATAGGCATCGACGAGAATCCCTGCGGGGAAGGAGGCGATCATCGCTGTCATCTGTCCCTCACGCAGGCTGACGAACACCGTGCCGATGAGCAGGAGGGAAGGGATGGCCCCGGAGATGGCGATCAGCGGCACGATGGTGCTCTGGAGCATCGCCAGGAAAAGCAGCAGGCCGAGGGCCGCCAGCATCCGACGCACATTCGGGGTCATGGTGCGACCTCATCCTTCGGGTATACTCGATCTTCGAGTCGCGCACGTATCGGATTCCTACGGTAACGGACAACGAAGACGCGCTCGAGGGAGGCGAAATCCACACGTGGTTCCACGTCGATACGACTGAAATGTCCGCCTTCACCTGGACCGATACTGCGAATGACACCGATCATGATTTCCGGAGGAAAGATGTTGCTGTATTCAGAGGTGACCACCGTGTCTCCCGGGATCACATCCGCGGTCTTCCCGACATTTTTGAGCAGCAGCTGCTCGCCTTCGAGCCAGGCGATGATGCCATCAATGCGCGAGCGCTTGACCTTCGCCGTCGCACGGAAATCACGATGCAACGCAAGCATGGCGATGCTGTACTTGCCGGTGGTAGCGATGATCCTTCCGACCAGTCCCTGTTCGCTGATGACAGGCATGTTGACCGTTACGCTGTCTTCCTCGCCGGCGTCGAGCGTAATGAGGTTCTGTCCGACGGAGAGATTTTTTCCGACGATCTCTGACGGCACCAATGGCCAGTTGCTGCGGTCGCGGAAACCGATTTTCCGGCGCAGCTCCATGTTTTCCTGCCGGAGTCGGCGAAGCTGCATGACTTCTTCCATCAATGCGACGTTCACGTCGCGCAGCGCCTCCGCGTCCTGATCGGAAGAGAACAGGGAGGCTATCCAGTTCGAGGACGACTGCAGCGATGCGAGCGAAACGAGGGAAAAGGAGCGGAGGACCTGAACGGGGGCGCTGTCACTGCTGGCGATCAGCATGATCGACAGCCCGGCCAGCAGGGTCAGGATGATATATTCACGGAAAGCGCGTATGAATGCGAGAAGAGTCTGCACGTTGCAATGCCGGTGTGTTCCGGAATCAGTACTTCTTGCCTTTCAGGATGACCTTGCTGTAATGATGGAGGTTTTCCATGATGGCACCAGTGCCCCGTACTACGGCGGTGAGCGGATCCTCCGCAACATGCACCGGGAGGTTTGTCTCCTTCCGGATACGCGCGTCGAGTCCCTTCAGAAGCGCGCCTCCGCCCGTGAGCATGATGCCGCGGTCGAGAATGTCGGCAGCGAGTTCGGGCGGAGTACGCTCGAGCGTGGACTTCACCGCCTCGACGATCGCACTGATCGGTTCCTCGAGCGCTTCGCGGATTTCGACGCTCGACGCCTCCACCGTCGTGGGAAGGCCGCCGACCATGTCGCGACCCTTCACACGCACGACCAGTTCCTGTTTGAGGGGAACAGCGCTTCCGACTTCGCATTTGATGATTTCCGCCGTGCGTTCGCCGATAAGCAGGTTGTGGC
Organism: Bacteroidota bacterium; assembly: GCA_018224415.1. GTDB lineage: Bacteria > Bacteroidota > Ignavibacteria > SZUA-365 > SZUA-365 > SZUA-365. The sequence goes on from JAGTUZ010000100.1 coordinate 9,412, forward strand.
TTTTCTTGAAGTGCTGCATGATGGCGCTGTTCAGTTCATCGCCTGCAATTCGGATGGATTCCTCCTGCACGATGCCCGAGAGTGCGATGACAGCGATCTCCGTCGTACCCCCGCCGATATCGATGATCATGTCTCCCACCGGCGCGTCGACCGTGAGTCCGATGCCGATCGCCGCCGCCATGGGTTCGGCAACGAGGTAGACTTCCTTGGCACCTGCGTGCTCGCCGCTGTCGCGCACGGCGCGCTTTTCCACTTCCGTAATTCCGCTCGGGACGGAAATGACAATCCGGCGACTGGGAATCCAGCTGTTCATGATTTTCTTGATGAAAGCACGCAGCATGCCTTCCGCGATTTCGAAGTCGGCGATCACGCCGTCGCGCATGGGACGGACCACCTGCAGATCGCGGTGGGTTTTCCCCTGCATCTCGCGGGCGTCATTGCCGATCGCAATAATTTTTTTTGTGTTCTTGTCGAATGCGACGATGGACGGCTCGCTGAGTACCACACCTTTACCACGCACCCAGATGAGCGTATTGGCGGTGCCAAGGTCAATGGCGAGGTCGTTGCTGAAAATGCTGAATATGCCCATACAGGTTTTTGCTTCGATTCAGGTTGTGTCTCGGTGCGTGAATTCATGCTCGCCTTGCGAGCGGATCATCGGCTGCCGTCAGCGGTCTCAGTGCCGGAAATGACGTCTGCCGGTGAGGATCATGGCAATCTCATGTTCGTCGGCGGCGGCGATGACTTCGTCGTCGCGAACCGAACCGCCGGGTTGGATGACGGCGGTGGCGCCAGCCTTCACGGCTTCGAGCAGTCCGTCCGCAAATGGGAAGAAGGCATCCGAGGCGACCACGGCGCCGTCGAGGGAGATTCTGGCGTTGGCGGCTTTCGAGACGGCTATCGCGCTGGAATCGACGCGGGACATCTGTCCGGCGCCCACACCAAGCGTGCGAAACGCGTCGGTATAGACTATCGCGTTCGACTTCACATGTTTGACAACCTTCCAGGCGAATGCGAGGGCGGCTTGCTCGTCCGCAGTCGGAGTCCTGCGAGTCACGCAACGCCAGGAGGCATCGTCATCGCGTCCCGTATCGGCCATCTGACAAAGATAACCATTTCTCACGGATTTCACCTGCAGGGTATTGCTTGCTGCATCCGCAGGCCGCATACGCACCAGGCGCCGGTCGCGCTTGCGCCGAAGGATATCCAATGCATCGTCGGCGAAGGCCGGTGCGATGATCACTTCGGAAAACATCTCGTTGAGTGTTTCGGCGAGTTGAATGTTGACCTCGCGATTGAAAACGATGATGCCGCCGAAGGCGGAGGTGGGGTCGGTGCGCAGTGCATCTTGATAGGCCGCGAGTACCGTCTGCCCCACGGCGCAGCCGCAGGGATTGGTGTGTTTGATGATGGCCGCCGCGGGCTCGTCGAATTCTTCGATGAGTGTGGCAGCGGCATCCATGTCGATGATATTATTGTACGAAAGCTCCTTGCCGTGCAGTTTCTCGAAGGCATCGAGGAATCCGCCATACAGCGCGGCGGGCTGATGCGGGTTCTCACCGTAACGCAGCACCTGACTCCTCGGCATCGAGACGAGCAGGCGCTCGGGGAGGGACAAGGCTTCTGCTCCCGTCGTCGTGTTGCTCTCCGAAGCCATCCAGGTAGCGATGGCATGATCGTAGCCCGCCGTAAGCGCAAACACTTTTGCGGCGAGACGCTGCCTGAGTTCGAGTGTCGTCTGTCCGGATTCGCGCACTGCCGCCGCAACG
>JAGTUZ010000101.1 GCA_018224415.1 Bacteroidota bacterium
GATTACCACTTCCGTCCGCTCGGCGGCGTCGAGCTGGCCCTGGTACCGCATCGCAACTTCGTGGTTGGCGTGTACGCCGACGCCGTGATGCTGCGCTCCACGAGCGCGGAACTGGAATCGAACGCCCGGCTCTTCGGGGGCGGACTCCTTCTCGAGCTGCGCCCGCCACTGCTGCGCGGCAGTCTCTTCCCGGTGCTGCAGGCGCGGGCCGGAGGCATACTGGTTGATCCCGAAATGCGTATCGGTGCCGTAACCGACGACGGTGAAACGAGCCGGCACATGGCCTATTCCCTCGCGGCCGGCTTCGAGGCCATCTCGTATCGGCGGCTCGGCATACGCCTGCTGGTCGGCGTGACCTACACGACCACGGACCGGCTGGACTTCCTTCTCCGCGGCAACGACAACGACGCCTATTCCCACGCGGCACTTTCCCTGCACTACTACATCACCAGGAGGCGATAGGACACGTGCGCTGTTTCTTCGTCTCCGACCTGCACGGACACCAGTACCGCTACGAGCAGCTCTTCGCGGCCATAGAGCGCGAACGTCCCGACGTTGTGCTGTTTGGCGGTGACCTGCTGCCCGCCGCGCACCGCGCCGCCGCTGCGCAGTTCCCGGTCGTACAGGATTTCATCGAGGACTATCTCGCGGCCCGTTTGGCCGCATTGAAACAGCACATCGGAGATGAATATCCGCAGATTTGCATCGTGCTCGGCAACGACGATCCGCGCCGTATCGAGACAGATCTCTGCGACCCTCGGCATGCCGGATTGTGGGACTATGCGCACAATCGCCGTGTCGCGCTCGGGGAGTGCGCGGTGTTCGGCTACAATTACGTGCCCCCAACACCGTTCCAACTCAAGGACTGGGAGCGCTACGACGTCTCGCGTTACGTGGAGCCGGGATGCATTTCTCCCGAGGAGGGACGGCGTTCGGTTCCCGTCGAAGCATCGGAGGCGCGGCACACAACGATTCAGGAAGATCTCGAGACGTTGACGGAAGGGGAGGATCTATCCGGGGCCATCATGCTTTTTCACGCTCCGCCCTACAATACCGTGCTCGACCGCGCCGCGCTGGATGGCAGGATGGTCGATCACGTTCCCCTCGATGTGCACGTGGGCAGCGTGGCCATCAGAAAATTCATTCTCGCGCGGCAGCCCCGCGTCACCCTCCACGGCCACATCCACGAATCCTCCGCCATTACCGGAAGCTGGAAGCAGCAACTCGGCGACACCTGGTGCCTGGGCGCCGGCCATCGCGGACCGGAACTCGCCCTGGTCGAATTCGATCCTGCCGATCCTGCGTCCGCCACGCGCCGGCTTCTCTGAACTTTAATCCTTCGAACGCAGCAGACGCGCCGCGTCGGTGACGGCGTTGATCTTCGCGGCGAAACTTGTGCGCCGCTCGATGTCCTCATCGGTGACGTAATGCGTGTCGAGCATGTTGTCGAGGCGGTATCCCGTGCGCAGGTAGTTCATCTCGCCCAGGCTCTGTCCCCATCCAAGGAACCAGTGCTCGAGGCAGCGCATCTGTTCCGGGCTTGCCTCATGATGCACGATCAGGTCGATGTCGCTCGATGGCCCCGCCGTTCCGTTTTTCGTGCTTCCGAAGAGGTACACCGCTTTGACGGCGAAGTCTTCGAAGACGAGGTCCGCCGCGATGCGCTCGGTCATGCGCAGGCGCCATTCCCAGTGCTCCTCCATGCTGCGCTGGGCAGGCACAACGATCTCGGGCGGTTCGGGATGGAGGTTGGCCGGGTCTTCGAGAAAACCCACGGCCTGTCCGATTTCCGCATTCATCAGCACGCGCAGGATGCGCCCGTCCGCGGCGCCCGGGACGTCGACCACGGAAATCGTATCGGCGAGAAAGGCGTACTCGGGAAGAACTTCGGCGAGGATGTTGGGGCTGTGTGTGAAAAACGTCTCGTTGAAGAAAACATCGTCTTCGTCGGGATACAGCGGCAGGTAGCGAATCGAGGCTTCGACGAGATCCTGGAAAAAGTGTGTGCCGAAAGAGAGGTCCGGCAAGTATCCGCCCCGTTCCCGCGCGATCTCGACGAGCAGCGCGGTGTTGTTGATATCGGAATACGTGACATTCACACCGAGTTTGATATCGCCGCGGGAACCCCAGCGACCCGGTCCCATAAGCACGAACTGCCGTTTGGGCAGGATCTTGTTGAGGCGCCCGACGCAGCGCCCGACCGAGAGCAACGCCTGGCGGTCGGGCAGTTCGGCATAGCGGTCGGGACGGACGTAGACGATATGCGTGATATCGGGTACGTGACCGTTGGAGATGTAGCGTTGCGCGGTGAACAGCTTGCTCTCGCGCGGAAGGTCCTGCGGAATCGGCGCGGGTATGTTGTGACGGGTAAAGCTCTGCGGCCGGCATTGCAGCAGGTAGAGGTGCCGCCCGTCGGAGGCGAACTCGATGTCCACCGGCGTTTGCAGTCGCTCCTTGAGCAGCTTGAGCATTTCCCGGATTTCCTGCACGAAGCGGGTGCCGGTGACCAGGCCGTTGAACGTGACGGCGTACACGCCGTTTTCGAAATCGAGATCGAGGCCGAAGGACTGCCGCAGCATGTCCCCATCATACAGCGAGACGATGTTGTTGATGCCGGGATACGTGTTGCCGGTCTCGCGCAACAGGTCGAGTACGTCTACGGTCTCGAAGCTGCCGCTCTCGAGGTTGATGACGTCGAGTTTCTTCGGCGAATAACGTACTACTTCATCCGGAGTGATGTTCACCCGCAGCGAGGGTTGTCCGGGAGCGATGAGTACGGGGTAGTCGTCGCCCACGCGGTCGACGGCCCTCGTCCCGAGTCCGGGCACGAGGCGGATCAAGCCGTCTTCCCGCCGGATGCGCGGTGACCAGCGAAATTCATTGTGGCTGAAAGCGACGCCGGACCATGCCGGAAGAAAATACCTGCCGACGGGCACGCCAACCACTTCCTGGATCATGATGCCCATTTCTTCATGGAAGTCGATCAGGCCGCGTTCGGCCCGGTACTCGATGGGGTCGGGACCGAAGGTGGAGGCGTAGACCTCCGCGATGGCGTCGAGCAACGCGGCGAGCCGGTCGGCCTTGCTGCCGGTATTGGCGAGGAAAAGGCTTTTGTACTTTCCCGAGAACGCGGCATTCATGCTGTCTTCGAGCAGTGAGGAACTGCGGACGATCAGCGGCAGATCCCCGAAATCGTCCAGCGCCATCGAAAGTCCCTTGATAAACTCCGGGGGGAAGTAGGAGTTCTTGAACACCTGTATGATCGACGGGTACTCCTCGCGTACCTGCTCGATGTCGAGGTATTTCTGGTTGAACACCTCTTCGAGATTGTTGTAGTGAATGAAACTGAGAATGCCGTCGGAAGTGATGTACCAGGTTTTGGGCACGCGCACATCCTTGAATCGCCCGCTCTCCTCGCTGTCCTTGCGCACGATCTGGCCGGCGAGGAAGAGACCGGAACTCTTGCCACCCAGCTTGCCGTGGCTTTTCTGGTGGAAGATGATGCGGCGTACGAGTCCGGCGAAATCGCGCACGTCGAGAAAGTGTTTCGCGACGTTGATATACGGCAGCTGTTCGGTGAAGAAGCGTCGAATGAGCGAGACGCGAAGGCCTTTCTCGGTGGCGGGGGAGAGGTCGATGCCCTCGGGAAAGATGTGGTAGAAGCGTCCGATGGCGTCGACGATTTCGGAGAGCGACGTGTCGAGGTTCTCGACGGTGTTGACGAGGAAGGAGGCCTTGTCGTCCTTGATCCATCGCTGGATGAGGGAGAGGATTTCGTCCTCGCTCAGATGCTCCGCGGCGATCTGGAAGATCTCGTCACTCGAGGCGATGAAATTGTACAGCTCCTCCCGCAGCCGCGGGCGGTTGCTTTCGGCGAACACGTCCTGCTCGTCGCTGCTGCGCGAGGCGAAGCGCTGCATGAGTTCGCAGGCCTCCTTGATGCCGGTCCAGCATAGACGGTTGAGCATTTTCCGGGAGATGCGCGTGTACAGGCTCTGGTCCGTCCGGTTGAGCATTTCCAGAACGACCTTCCACTCCGCGCGCTTTTTCTCCGCGAGTTGTTCCTTGAGCGACTGCCATTCGTTGAAGACGCTTTTCAATCGCTGGTGAAGCAGGAAGTGTCCGATGCGATCGGCGATGGTATTGATCAGCTTGCGCTCCTCGTTGAGGAACGGCCCTTCATCGGCCGAACCGACCTCGCGGGTATAGAAGATCTCGAGCGATCCTTCGACCTTGTCCTGCACCACTATTTTCGCCGCGAGTTTCCATGGCGATTCCTCGAAGTCCTGCGACGTGTATGCGCGTTTCCCGTACCGGATGCGCACGCGGGTGATGTCCGGAAACTGCCAGCCCGGCGGAATGGCGTCGATCACGCCGACGAAGACGTCCTCGGGCCGCGCGTCGCGTCGCGACAGCAGCTCTTCCACGTGGTAGAGACAGTTCAGCTCTTTGGCGCGCTCCCCGAGAGCGTACAGCAGGTCGCCGAGGGATCGTTCCTTCCTGTTCATGTTCATGGGCTCCACCGTCGATTTCTGATATCAGGAGGAAAATAGGGAAAAATTCCGAAAAAGGGTGCAGCCGGATACCGGAGAATCGGATACGAATTGAGTCGGAAGCGAAAAAGTGATATGTTCATGAAAGGCGGTCTTCCGCCAACACCCACCGCACCTCGCACCGTCCTGGAGAACCTGCATGAGTGGTGAAGCCTTCAATCCCTACCGCATGGCACAGCAGCAGTTCGACAACATCGCCGGACAGCTGGGACTCGACGAGGCGACGCGGCAGCTGCTGCGCGCGCCGGACAAGGAAATCCGATTCAGCATCCCTATTCGCATGGACGACGACAGCTTCCAGGTCTTCCGCGGATTCCGTATCCAGCACAACTGCGCGCGCGGTCCCTGCAAGGGAGGCATCCGCTTCCATCCACAGGAAACCGTCGACACCGTACGAGCCCTGGCCATGTGGATGACATGGAAAACCGCCGTCGTCGACATCCCGCTCGGCGGTGGAAAAGGCGGCGTGATCTGCGACCCGCACAACCTCTCGCCGCGGGAACAGGAAGCGCTCTGTCGCGGCTGGGTGCGCAAGATCATCGACATTCTCGGACCGGACAAGGACGTCCCCGCCCCCGACGTGATGACCTCTTCTCAGCACATGCTGTGGATGCTCGACGAATACGAGTCCATCACCGGGCGCCGCGCGCCGGGCGCCATTACCGGCAAACCCATCGGACTCGGGGGTTCGCTGGGCCGCGTCGAATCCACCGGCTACGGCGTCGTGTACGTTGTTCGCGAGGCGCTCGGCGAACTGGGCATGCGTTTAGAGGAATGCACCGCCTCGGTGCAGGGATTCGGAAACGTGGCGCAGTACGCCATCGAACTCTTCCAGTCCTACGGTGGTACGGTGCTCGCGGTCTCCAGCTGGGACCAGAAGCAGCAGAGCGCCGTGACCTTCCGCCGGAAGGAAGGCGTGGACCTCAAGCAGCTGCGGGCGATGACCAATTCCTACGGCGAGATCAACCGCGAGAAGGCCTCCGACGCCGGCTACGAAGTGCTGCCGGGCGATGCCTGGATCGAGCAGGAGGTCGACGTGCTCATCCCCTGTGCGTTGGAAAACCAGGTCAACCGCGATACCGTCGGAGGGATCAAGGGCAGCGTGCGCATGGTGGCGGAAGGTGCCAACGGTCCGACCACGCCGGCCGCTGACGCGGTGATACACGAGAAGGGGATCCGGCTGCTTCCCGATTTCCTTGCCAACGCTGGGGGAGTCACCTGTAGTTATTTCGAACAGGTGCAGAGCAACATGAATTATTTCTGGACGCGGGACGAGGTGCTGGCAAAACTTGATACCAAGATGACCGACGCCTATTATTCTGTCTCACAGATGGCGCAGCGCAGGAGCATTCCGATGCGGGACGCCGCGTACATGATCGCCATCGCGCGTGTGGCCGAGGCCTGCAAGCTGCGTGGCTGGGTGTAGGCGCACGCGGACCCGCGCATGACGCACGGACGCATCCATATCGACGACGAGGTCACGCAACTCATCCAGCGGCACGGCCTCGCCGGCACGCCCCGGACGCGGCAGCTCGATTTCCGCGATCTGATGTGCAACCGCATCAACAACATCCTCCTCGTCGCGAGTCTTTACGACTACTACACACTGGTGGAAGACGGCCAGCTCACCGAAGCCATCTTCAACGAGTACGTCGAACTCAACCTTCACTACGCGCCGCTCATCACGCGTGTCAGTTCGGGCGAGGCGGCGCTGCGCCAGTTGGAAATGAAGGACTACGACCTGGTCATCTCCATGCTGCGTCTGGGTGATATGGATCTGGCCTCTTTCTGCGGCTCGGTCAAGGCCCAGCATCCCGACCTGCCGATGGTGCTGCTGTCCTTCCAGTCCGCCGAATTCGAACTGTTCATGAAATCCGAAAGCCACGCGGTGTTCGACAACGTGTTTGTCTGGTCCGGCGACCGCAAGCTCTTTCTCGCGGTGATCAAGCTCTTTGAGGACATCCGCAACGCGCCGGTGGATTGCCTGGAATTCGGTGTGCGCAGCATCATGCTGGTGGAGGACAGTCCCTGGTTCTATTCCTCCTATCTACCGCAGATGTACGCGGACCTGATCGTGCAGGTGCAGAACCTGATCGACGAGGGGAAGAACTTCGCCGACAAGCTGCTGCGACAGCGGGCGCGACCGAAAATCTTCCTTGCGCGTTCCTTCGACGAGGCCATGACCTGCTACCGCAGGTACCGGCACACCATGCTTGGCGTCATCGCCGACATGACCTTTCCCGGCGGGAGCGAAGACGACGACGAACCCGCGGGCCTGAAACTGGCCCGACTGTTGAGAGCGGACAATCCCGAACTGCCCGTGCTGGTGCAATCCTCCAAAACCGAGCTGCGCCTCGTGGTGGAGCAGGAGGGAATGTCCTTCGTCGACAAGCAGTCGCGCATGCTGCTGCAGGCCCTGAGCGATTTCATGAAGGAGAATTTCGGATTCGGTGATTTCATCTTCCGCCTGCCCGACGGAAGCGAGGTGGCACGTGCGCGCACCCTGAGGGAGCTGCGCGAACGCCTGCGCCTGGTACCCGACGCCTCGCTGGAGTTTCACGCCGTGCGCGACCATTTCAGCAACTGGCTCAAGGCGCGTACACGTTTCGAACTCGCCCACCACCTCAAGCCCGTCAAGGTCTCGCAGTTTCCGGCCATCGGGGAACTGCGTGCCTATCTCATCAGCGCGATCAGTGAGCAGCTCGTACAGGACCAGAAGGGCGTGATATCGGATTTCGCACGAAATGAATACGACCCTGAAGACACCTTTCTCCGCATCGGTGCGGGTTCGCTCGGTGGCAAGGGTCGCGGCCTGGCGTTCACCGACAACCTGCTGCGCAAGTACCTCGATCCGGGACACTTCCCGGGCCTGCACATACGCATTCCGCGGACGATCGTGCTGGGAACGGATGTTTTTGCGGACTTCGTCGCGCAGAACGATCTGCTCGCACTGGCCGTGCAGAACGTCACCGACCAGGAAATCCTTCGGGCCTTCCTGCACGCCGATCTGCCCGCCACCGTACTGGGCGACCTGCGGGCGATTCTCGACAAGGCCCGCTTCCCGCTGGCGGTGCGATCGTCCTCGCTGCTCGAGGACGCGATGTACCAGCCCTTCGCCGGCATCTATGCGACGGTGATGATCCCGAACAGCAATCCGGATATCGCAGTCCGATTCCACAACCTCCTGCAGGCGATCAAGTTCGTGTATGCCTCGACGTATTTCCGTCAGGCGAAGAACTATATCGAAGCGACGAGCAACCGCATCGAGGAGGAGAAGATGGCCGTTGTCATCCAGGAGATGGTCGGCACGAAATACGGCCGCTACTTCTACCCGGAGATTTCGGGTGTGGCACGGTCGTTCAATTACTATCCCTTTGGCAAGGCCACGCAGAAAGACGGCGTGGTGAATCTCGCGCTGGGTCTCGGCAAGACCATCGTCGACGGAGGGACAAGCCTGCAGTATTCCCCTGCCTATCCGACCGTGTATCCGCAGTTCGGGACCACGCGTGATCTGTTCCACAACTCACAGTTGAAATACTACGCGCTGGATCTTGAGTCGGACATCATCCGCAAGTATCCCCGGGAGGACCAGAATCTCGTATTGCTCGACCTTGCCGATGCCGAGAAGCACGGGACGCTGCCGCATGTGGCCAGCACCTACTGTGGTCAGGAAGACCGGCTGTACGAAGGGGTGAGTCGCAGCGGTCCTCGTGTGCTCACCTTCGCGCCTGTGCTCAAGTCCGAGATCATTCCGCTCAACCAAGCTATCCGCCTGCTGGTGGACATGTGCGAGACGGCCGTGAACGCCCCGGTCGAAATCGAGTTCGCCGTGCGTCTCGGGCGGACGTCGCCCACTCCTGCGGAATTCAGTTTTCTGCAGTTGCGTCCCATGGTCAAGCAGGAAGGCAGCATCGCGGTCGACCTCGAGGCCCTCGAGACGTCCTCCCTGCTGTTCCGCTGCGAGAAAACACTCGGCAATGGCATCGCACGGCTGCGTGACGTCGTCTATGTCCGGCCCGACCGCTTCGACGCCATGCGCACGCGCGCGATGGTCAAGGAAATCGCCGCCATCAATGCGACGCTGCTGCAGGAACACCGGCCGTACCTGCTGATCGGTCCCGGACGTTGGGGCAGCAGCGATCCATCGCTCGGCATCCCCGTTGGCTTCGGTGACATCTCCGGCGCGCGCGCCATCACCGAAACCACACTGCCGAACATGATCATCGATCCATCACAGGGTTCGCATTTCTTCCAGAACCTGACATCCTTCCGCATCACGTATTTCACCCTCCGGCATTACAACGAGGAACACAGCATCGACTGGGCGTGGCTGGACGACCTCGAATGCGTGCAGGACACCCCGCATATGCGTCACGTGCGCGCGCCAGAGGACCTGATGGTGCTGGTGAACGGACAGACCGGCCTCGGGGTCGTACTGAAGCGCGCGCTGAATGGGGGTTCGTGACGACGGAAGGACGGCCTGCCACGGCGTAGTTCCGCGAAGCGGAACGAAGCCGGGAAGATGATACAGAAACAGCCCTTCCTTGCGGAAGGGCTGTTGTCGTTGGATGAGGGGCGACGGGGAGGACGGTAATCAGACCACGCCCTGGGCCATCATGGCATCGGCGACCTTGAGGAAGCCGGCGATGTTGGCGCCGTTGACATAGTTGCCCGGCGTGCCGTAGCGGTCGGCTGCGGTGACGCAGGACGAATGGATGTTTTTCATGATCGTGAAGAGGTGTCCGTCGACTTCCTCGCGCGACCAGGACATGCGGATGCTGTTCTGCGACATTTCGAGTCCGGAAGTGGCGACGCCACCGGCGTTGGCAGCCTTGCCCGGTCCGTAGAGAATGCCCTTCTCGATGAACAGCTCCACTGCTTCGGGAGTGCTCGGCATGTTCGCGCCTTCGGAAATCAAATAGCAGCCATTGTCCATCAGCGTCTTCGCTTCGTTGCCGTCGAGTTCGTTCTGCGTTGCGCAGGGGAAGGCGCAGTCGCAGGGCACGCTCCACACGCCGGTACCTTCGTAGTACTCGACATTCGGATACTGGTCGGCGTATTCCTTGATACGGCCGCGGCGGTTGTTTTTCAGATCCATGACATAGTCCCACTTGTCGCCGGTGATACCGTCCATATCGACGATATAGCCGCTGGAATCGGACAGTGTGACCGCCTTGCCGCCAAGCTCGTTGATCTTCTCCACCGCGTACTGGGCGACGTTGCCGGAGCCGGAGACCACGCAGGTTTTTCCTTCGAGCGTCTGACCGCGGGTGCCGAGCATGTTCGCCGCGAAATACACCGAGCCGTAGCCCGTCGCTTCCGGACGGATCAGCGATCCACCCCAGCTGAGGCCCTTGCCGGTGAGCACGCCTTCGAAAGCGTTGCGGATCCTTTTGTACTGTCCGAACATGTAGCCGATCTCGCGTCCGCCCACGCCGATGTCGCCTGCCGGCACGTCGGTATTGGGACCGATATGGCGGAAAAGCTCGGTCATCAGGCTCTGGCAGAAGCGCATGACTTCGTTGTCGGATTTTCCTTTCGGATCGAAGTCCGAGCCGCCCTTGCCACCGCCCATCGGCAGTGTCGTGAGGCTGTTCTTGAACACCTGCTCGAAGCCGAGGAATTTCAGGATGCCGAGATTGACGCTCGGGTGGAAGCGCAGTCCACCCTTGTAGGGGCCGATGGCACTGTTGAACTCAACGCGGTATCCACGGTTCACCTGCACGTCGCCGTTGTCGTCAAGCCAGGGAATACGGAACATGATCACGCGCTCCGGCTCGACGACGCGCTCGAGCAGCTTCGCCTTGCGGTACTCCGGATGCTTGTCGACCACGGGGAGGAGTGATGCGATCACTTCTTCTACCGCCTGATGAAACTCCGGCTGTGCGGGATTCTTCGCCTTGACCTCATTCATGAATTCGGTTAATGCGGTTGACATGGAACACTCCTTACTGCTGATGTTGGGTGAGAGGAGAGGCCGGAGACAGGATGGCTTCCGCGTCCGTGCCGTCTGTATAGAGATAGATGAGTATCAGGACAGACGAAATCGCTTCTGGTATTCCGTGGGCAGGCGTCAAAATAAAAGGTTTTAAGACCTGTCACGATGATTCTATGCAAGCAAAACTACGATACGCGCCGACAAAGCGATGTAGGGGAATAATTCGGAGTTTTGTAGGGAATCCCCTACACGCGGACATGACGCAGGGACGCGTCTCATTCTCTCCGGCATCGCAGGGAAAAACCTCCGGCCGGTGGCTTGCGCTCCCGCGGCGGGGAGTGTAGATTGTTTCGTTGGCCCAGCGATTCTTCCTTTCGACCACAGTACGGCAGCGCGCATGAAACGCAAACGGATCAAACGCGACGAACTCCGCGACCTCATCAACACTTCCGGCTTTTCGAGCAAGGATGTCAGCCCGCATGATCTTGATTTCAAGGACCTCATGCGCTTCCGCGTCAACAACATCCTCCTCGTTTCCAGCCGGTATGATTTCTACACGCTGGTAGACGACGGCCAGCTGACCGAGGCCATCTTCTCGGAATATCTCGAGCTGAACCTGCACTACGCGCCCTCGATCACACGGGTGTATTCCGGCGAAGCCGCGCTCGAGACCATCGAGGAGGGACGCGTCGACCTGGTGATCACGATGATGCGCTTGGGAGACATGCGGCTGCAGGACTTCTGTCTGGCCGTGAAGGAGCGCTATCCCGACGTGCCCGTCGCGCTGCTCGGCTACCAGAGCCGCGAGCTGCAGGTGTTGATGAACCAGGGGGCGCTGGACCGTTTCGACCGCATTTTCATCTGGTCGGGAGACCGCAAGCTCTTCCTGGCCATCATCAAGCTGCTCGAGGATCTGGTCAACGCACGCGTCGATTGCAAGGAGTTCGGCGTGCGGGCGATCATCCTCGTTGAGGATTCGCCGCAGTTCTACTCGTCCTACCTCCCGATGATTTACACCGAGTTGATCAAGCAGGGACAGATGCTGATCGAGGAGGGCAAGAATTTCGCCGAGAAGCTGCTGCGCCAGCGGGCGCGGCCGAAGATCCTGCACGCCACGGATTTCGAGATGGCCTGGCGTTATTACCACAAGTACCGCCACGAATTGCTGGGCATCATCACCGACCTGAAATTCCCCATCAACGGTGTGGAGGACGAACGCGCGGGCATCAAATACATTCGCCGCATCCGCGAACACAGTCCCGAATTGCCCGTGCTGGTGCAGTCCTCGCGTGAGGACCTTCGCGAGGAGGTGTACGCTCTCAACGCCGGCTTTTCCGACAAGGGGTCACGCACGCTCCTGCATGAAGTGCGAGAATTCATGCTGACAAATTTCGGCTTCGGTGAATTCATTTTCCGCCTCCCCGACGGGACGGAAGTCGACCGTGCGCGCACCATTCGTCAGCTGCGGCAGCGCCTGCATACGATCCCCGACGATTCAATCCTGTACCACGCCTCACGCGACCATTTCAGCAACTGGCTGCTCGCACGCACACGTTTTCGTCTGGCACAGGAAATCAAGCCGGTGAAAATCACCGAATTCAAAACCACCGAGTCGCTGCGGCGCTACATCATTCGCAAGATCGACGAACTGGTGATCTACGACGAGCGCGGCATGATCGCGGACTTCTCGCACGAGGAGTTCGACAGCCGTGCGACCTTCCTGCGCATCGGCCGCGGTTCGCTGGGCGGCAAGGCGCGCGGACTGGCGTTCATCGACAACATCCTCAAGAACTACCTGCACCCGACGTACTTTCCCAATGTGCGCATCAAGATCCCGCGCAGCATCATTCTCTGCACGGAGGTGTTCGTCCAGTTCATGGAGTTGAACAACCTGCTGCCGAAGGTGATCGAGAACATCCCCGACGACGAGATCGTGCGGCTTTTCCAGGAGGCGCGTTTCCCGCAGGGAGTGGAAGAGGATCTCCGCGCGGTGGTGCTGCGCAACCAGCATCCGTTGGCCATCCGTTCGTCGAGCCTGCTGGAGGACACGCTGTACCAGCCCTTCGCCGGCATTTACGCGACGGTGATGATCCCGAACAGTAATCCGGATCCGTATATCCGTTATCAGGAGCTGGAGCAGGCAGTGAAGTACGTCTTTTCCTCGACCTACCTGCGCGGCGCGAAGAACTACATCGAAGCGACGGCGCACCGGCTTGAAGAGGAACAGATGGCCGTCATCATCCAGGAAGTTGCCGGCAAGCGCTTCAAGCACCATTACTACCCGCATTTCTCGGGTGTTGCGCGTTCCTACAACTACTATCCCTTCGGGGACGCAAAGCAGCTCGACGGTATCGTCAACCTTGCGGTGGGGTTGGGCAAAACCATCGTTGACGGCGGCATCAGCGCACAATTCTGCCCGGTCTACCCGACCATCATGCCGCAGTTCGCCACGCGCAAGGACTATTACGCGAACTCGCAGAAGAGATTTTACGCCCTGGATCTCGACTCGCATCCACTGGAGGAAATGCCCAGCGAGGACGAAAACCTCGACCTGCTCGACATGAAGGTGGCCGAAGAGCACGGGACCATCGATTACATGGCTTCCACGTTCAGTGCCGAAGACGATTCGCTGTACGAGGGCACCTTCCGGAAGGGCCTGCGTGTGATCAATTTCGCTCCCATCCTTCAGTCGGAATACATCCCGCTTGCGAAAGTGCTGCGTCTGCTCATGCAGCTTTGCGAAACGGCGATGAACTGTCCGGTGGAAATCGAATTCGCCGGTGTGCTGGGCAAGAACTTCGACGATATCAGCGAGTTCGATTTTCTCCAGGTGCGTCCCATGGTCAAGGAGGAAGGCACCGTGGACATCGATCTCGCGAGCATGCCGGTGGAGGAACTGCTGCTGAAAAGCGAGAGCGTACTGGGCAACGGTGTGTACCGGCTGCTGGACATCATTTACGTCAAGCCTGCGACCTTCGACAGCGCACGCACGAAGGAGATGGCCATCGAGATCGCGGATTTCAACCGTCGGATGGTCTCCGGGCATCTGCCGTACCTGCTTATCGGCCCGGGCCGGTGGGGGTCAGCCGATCCGTGGTTGGGCATCCCCGTGCGTTTCCCGGGTATTTCCGGCGCGCATGCCATCGTCGAGACCTCGCTGCCGAATATGCTGCCAGACCCGTCGCAGGGATCACATTTCTTCCAGAACCTGACCTCCTTCCACATTGCCTATTTCACGACGCGGCATTACAAGGTCGAGGATCGCATCGACTGGGATTGGCTTGAAGGGTTGGAGGTCGTGGAAGAAACCGAATGGATACGCCATGTCCGCGCTCCGGAACCGCTGGAAATCGTCGTCGATGGACAGTCCGGCTCCGGCGCGGTGTTCAAGCGCCGGCAGGACCGGCAGCTCAACGGAGCAGACGAGATTCCGTTCTCCTCATCGGGTTGGGAATGACGATCAGGCTGGAATGACGATCAGGCTGGAATGACGATCGGGTTGGGAATGACGATCAGGCTGGAGTGACGATCGGGTTGGGAATGACGATCAGGCTGGAGTGAGCCCCGTCCCACGCAGGATTTGCTCGAACATGCAATGGTCAAAAACGAAAAACCCGGCACATGGCCGGGTTTTTCGTTGAAGGATGGGGAGGGGGGGTTACACGACGCCTTGCGCGAGCATCGCATCGGACACTTTCGTGAATCCGGCGATGTTCGCTCCGGCGACGTAGTTCCCTGCCATGCCGTAGGTATCTGCGGCGACGAGGCAGGATTGGTGGATGTTTTTCATGATGCGATGCAGATGCTGATCCACCTCTTCACGCGACCAGCTCATGCGGATCGAATTCTGCGACATTTCGAGGCCCGAGACGGCGACGCCACCGGCGTTCGCGGCCTTGGCCGGTCCGTAGAGAATGTCGCTGTCGATGAACAGCTTCGCGCCTTCGGACGTGGTCGGCATGTTTGCGCCTTCACACACGCACAAGCAGCCGCTGTCGAGCAGGCCACGGGCGTCGGCTTCGTTGAGTTCGTTTTGTGTGGCGCAGGGGAGTGCGACGTCGCATTTGACTTCCCACGGACGCTTGCCGGCGATGAATTCCACACCGTATCGCTCGGCGTACGGTTCGACGATGTCCTGATTGCTCGCGCGGAGTTCGAGCATGTATTCGACTTTTTCGGCGGAGATGCCGGCCGGGTCGTACACGTATCCGTCGGGACCGGAGATGGTGACCACCTTGCCACCGAGCTCATGCACTTTCTGCGTTGCGCCCCAGGCCACGTTGCCGAAGCCGGAGATCGCGACGGTTTTGCCTTCGAAGGACTGGCCGCGCGTGGCGAGCATTTCACTTGCGAAATACACAACGCCATAGCCCGTGGCTTCCGGACGGATCAGCGAACCGCCCCAGCTCAGACCCTTGCCCGTGAGTACGCCGTCGAAGGAATTGCGCAGCTTTTTGTACTGGCCGAACATGAAGCCGATCTCCTGTCCGCCCACGCCGATATCGCCTGCCGGAACGTCGGTGTTCGGGCCGATGTGGCGGAAGAGTTCGCTCATGAAGCTCTGGCAAAAGCGCATGATCTCGTTTTTCGATTTGAATTTCGGGTCGAAATCCGAACCGCCCTTGCCGCCGCCCATCGGCAGCGTGGTGAGGCTGTTCTTGAAAATCTGCTCGAAGCCCAGGAACTTCAGAATGCTCAGGGTCACGCTCGGGTGAAACCGCAGTCCGCCCTTGTACGGGCCGATGGCGCTGCTGAATTCGATACGATAGCCACGATTGACGCGGACCTCGCCGTTGTCGGCGACCCAGGGAACGCGGAACGTGATGACGCGCTCGGGTTCGACGAGGCGCTCGAGTATCCGCGCCTTGCGGTACTCCGGCTGCTTCTCGACAACGGGGAGCAGGGTTTCGACAACTTCCTCAACTGCCTGATGGAACTCGGCCTCGCCGGGGTTCTTGGCTTTGACTTCCTGCATGAAGTCGTTCAGTGCGGTAGACATTGAGAGTCCTTCTTAAAAAGTCCTGAAAAACGTGTGAGAGAACAACATTCCCTACTCCAAAATTACGTTTTTCGGGGATTGAAAAAAAACGAAACCGGTCGAATAGAGAAAAAAATCGCGTACGAGCGATATCAAAGGTGATCAGCACGCTGCTTTCGGAATGCGGACCGCTTCGTTGGAATGCGGACCGCTAAGTTGGAATGCGGACCGCTAAGTTGGGATGCGGATCGCTCCCATCGGAATGCGGTCATCGGCAGCAGGAACTCAAAGCTCGATCGTCTCGCCGAATTCCATCACGCGCGCTCGGAATCCCTTGCCTTCGACGCCGCGTGCGAAGGCCTGCGGGTCGGCTTCGATGACGGGAAAGGTGTTGTAATGCATCGGGATGGCCAGGCCGGGTTTGACGAAGTCCACGGCAAGCACCGCGTCGTCCACACCCATGGTGAAGTTGTCGCCGATGGGGGCCATCATGCAGTCGATGGCGTCGCGCTGTCCGATCAGCTGCATGTCAAGAAAAAGACCGGTATCTCCGGTATGATACAACGTTTTCCCGCCCATGGTAATGACCACCCCTGCCGGTTCGCCCATGTACTGTCCGTCGGGCGAGGCCGACCCGTGATGGGCGATGGTGAATTTCAGGCGACCGAAGGGGAACGTGTACGCACCGCCGATATGCATGTTGTGTGCGCGTGCGCCGTTTGATGCGGCGTAGCCGGCGAGTTCGTTGACGGCGATGACCAGGGCGTCGTGTTTTTTCGCGAGTTCCAGTCCGTCGCCGAGATGATCGCCGTGCGCGTGGGTGAGGACGATGAAATCCGCCTGGACCTCATCTGCCTTGACGGGACAGGTTGGATTGCCCGTGATGAACGGGTCGATGATCAGGCGATGGCTGCCGTCGTCGAGGATGAAGGTTGAGTGGCTGAGGTAGGTGAGCTTCAGCATGGCTTCCTCCGTCGGATGATGGTTACTGTCCGGCCGCTCCGTGTCGGATGTTGGCGATCAGGGCGCCGGAACGCTTGAGGCTGTCGAGGATGGTTTCGAACGCTTCCTGCCGGCCCTGCCTGCGCGCCTCCTCGAGCAGGTGGCGCTTGACCACCTTGGCGAAGACCGTGGGAGACACATGTGCGTCGCCCTGCGTGACAAAGGTGCCGAACACTCCGTCGTGGAAATAGAACCACACGTGGAATCCTTCGAGGATGTCGCTGTTGAGGGCGACACGGGCGACGAGGGAGTCGGCCTGTGCCTGCGGGAGGCCCTGCTGCTGTGAGAGATAGTCCATGCACAGCGTGTAGTGGTTCTCTCCCGAGCGAACACGGTGCGGCGCGGGAAGGCGGTCGGTCAGCTCGTGCAGCCGCGCGTGCGACTCGTCGATCTCCTCCTGGATGACAAGCAGTTGCTCGAGCAATCCGCGGCAGGAGGCGTCGCTTTCTTCGTCAATGCGGGCTTTCAGCAGGGTGCGCTCCTCGTCCGGGATTCCGGCTTCGGGATCAATGGACAACTGCATCCGATGTGCAGGAGGCACGGTCTGATTGTAGGATTGCAGCAGGGCGCGCATGTCCCCTTGCCGCGCGGCGATGGAAGTGCTCTGCTCCTCCACTTCGCGGGCCATGTGCTGGAATTCTTCGACGCTGAGTTGTTCGTTGCTGCAGGCGGCCAGAAGGAAAAGGCCATAAAGCAATACAGGCGCAATTCGGCTCATGCACCGTCTCTGTTTGTTGCATTCACTGTTCCCCCCGTGATGGGGGACTTCAAAGATGCACAGAAGTCGGGAAAGAAAAAAGAGGCAAGGCGGAAGGGCGGCCTGCCGCGCCGAAGCGGAACCGCCTTAGGCGGGGACGCGGAGGCGGGAAGGCGGAAGGCGGAAGGCGGAAGAAAAAATACGCCCCCGTCCGCCAGAGGCAGACGGGGGCGTGGGAATTCGGATGATGGCTTGGCTTACTTGCTGAGCATCATGCGGCGGGCGGTGCTGAACGACCCGCTTTCGAGGCGGTAGACATACATGCCCGAGGGCAGGTTGTTTGCGTCGAAAGTGGTGCGATGCGTTCCCGCGTTGCGGAATTCGTTGACGAGCGTGGCCACTTCCTGTCCGAGGAGGTTGAACACGCGCAGCGTGGTCTGACCCGCCTGCGGCAGGGAGAAGGTGATTTCGGTGCTCGGGTTGAACGGGTTGGGATAGTTCTGCGAGAGCGTGAAATCGGCCGGGGTGTTATCGATCTGTTCGACGGAGGCGACATCCGAAACCGGGATGAGCATGTCCTGGACGTACCAGAGCGTCTGGTCGGTGTTCACCGGATCGTCATCGCGGGTCTCGCCGATGCCCCATTCGACAAACATGACATGCATGCGGTCGTTGTTCGAGACGTAGTACGCGCTCTTCGTGAATTTGGCGCCGATATCCTCAAGCGCGGTGAAGCGCATGACGCTATCCTGCTCGTTGGTGACCAGGTCGGGGGAACCAAACGGCCAGCCGAAGGTCCAGGCACTTCCCGAGCGGCTGTCGACGTGACGGCCGTTGGCGTACACCTGCAGCAGGGTGTCCTGGAACAGCGTGTTCTGCCCGGCGACCGGGGCGACGCGCCACGAGGTGATCGGGGAGATCCACTTCGCGAAGATCTTCTTGCCATCATAGCTGCGTGCCCACTTCGGTTCGTTACGGATGAGGAAGGCCGAATTGTCTGAGCTGGCGGCGGTGAAGGAACGGCGGTCGGTGCGCACGCTGCGCACGGGACCGATCGGGAAGATGTTCCAGTTGTTGATATCGTTCGGATCACCGTAGTAGGTGAACTCCGTGGCGAAGGTCGAGTCGGTGCTGAAAAGGCTGATGGTCGAATCCGTCGGTGCGTCGTTGAACGGGCTGAACGGATTGATGTCGGCCGAGCACACGGTCAGGAAGTGCGGACGGTCCAGATAATCGAGCACGATGTCGAAATCCCACGCCATGATGAACTTCGCGTCGAAAGGTGACGGCTTGTTCTGCACGTCCGCCGGACGGAAGCGCTGCAGCGGACCCCAGGTGAGGCCCTTGTCATTGGAGATGCGCCAGGCGACTTCATGGTTCTCGTCGAGCAGGAAGGCGCGGCCGGGCTCGCTCTCGATAATGAGCGCGAAACCGAGAGCCATTACGCCGTTCGGGCTGATGTCAAGGCGGATGTTCGAGGCGAAGTAGCCCGCAGGCACGATGTCACTGGTGAACACCGGCGTGTCGAAAGTCACGGGGGCCCAAGTGGCACCGGCGTCCGCAGAACGAAGCAGGTAGATCTCACCGGTGGACGCACCGTTGGAGGGCTCGAGGCCGAGGGCCATCGAGTAGATCGCGCCGGTCGACTGGTCGGGCACGATGTTGTACGGAATCGACCAGTAGGGGGGATCGGGAACCTTGCTGTACTGGATGTTGGTGTTGCCGACACCGCTCTTCATCGTGTAGATATCACGAAAGCCGGTAGTACCGTCGCCGTACTGGTCAACCTGCGGCCAGATCACAGACGTGTATGTCGTACCGCCCTGGTTGGGGAGGAAAATATTCGGATAACGGGGACTGCCAGAATTCGCGATGTTGTCGCCTTCCGGACCCCAGTTCGCGCCGTTGTCGGCGGAGTAGCGCACGAACAGCGTGTTGCCGTCGCCGCTGGTGGAACGGTCGTTGCCACGGTAGACGATCGCGACGGTGTTCGTCTGCGGATCGGCGGCAATCTGATTGCGGCTGTCGCCGATGACGGCGTAGGTGTTTGCCATGAATCCGATCTCGGTCAGACCCTGATGCTCTGCGCTCTTGGCGATAGTGCCGACGCGGCCATCGGGGTGGACGGAGGTGCGCTCGTTGATCGGCATGAACTGCAAATGGAAGGGGACGGCGGGAGCCTGGTCCTGGTTCAGAATCGAGGCGTCGGCGGCTTCAGGCGTCTTGACGACGGCCTGCTGCGCCTGCACGGCCCCGATGCCCAGCACCAGGAAGGCCAACAGAATCATTTTCTTCATAAAAGGAACTCCATGTTGAGTGTGTGAACAAATCAAATCATATCATAATGATTGATAGCGAGACGAAACCCGGGAAGCCCCCTGTCGCATGGTCTCTTGCACTAGACACCAAAAACGGATTCCGGTAACAGAGCGGCTGTGATGTGGGGCATTCGTAACGGAGAGCGAACGGCACCGGTGAGGTGTGGCGGTTCACAGAATTCTGAAATATACGGGTTTCTCCGGCTATCCCAAAGGAAAATCGGAGAAAACGGGCGGTTTACTCTGCAGAGAGATCGATGGTGTAGGCGTCGTTGCCGTAGGTGACATTCAGCAGTTGCTGGTATCGGTTGGCGTCGTCTTTTGAGGTGAACGGTCCGACGAGCACCCGGTACCAGGTGCTGCCACCGAGATACTTCCGCGTGATGAAGGATGGGTACCCCTGCTGCAGCAGTTTTCGCGCCTCGGTGCGGGCGATGCTGACATCTTTGAGCGAGGAAACCTTCACTGCCCAACCGCTCATTGGCTCGTCGATCACCTCGAAATCGCGTCCGGGCAGACGCGAGGCAGCAGTCTGCTGCTGTGTCGACCGCCTGTCGGCTGTGCCGGCGGACTTCGCTCTCGGTGAAGCGTCGACGGACCCGGGAGCCCCGGCAGGCAGCGGCACAGGCGCCGGCGTATCCTCGGTCAGGCGCAGGCTGTCCACATACACACCCTTCGGCAGCAGGTTCGCGTTGGCGGTCATCAGTTCGCGCGCCGCGTCGCCGCTTCCGAACGGACCGAGACGGACGCGGTACCAGGTGCCGCCCTTCGCGGGAATGAATTCGCTTTCCACAATGACGTCGAAGCCCTGTGCGCGGTAGCGCTCGGCATCGAGATCCGCCTTGGATAGCTCCTTCCATGAGGACACCTGCACGAAGTAGTCCCAGGAACGTATCGAGGGCTCCGGTGCTTCGAGTCCGTCTGCATTATCCGATGCTTGCACCGGGGCGGCTGGCGGGGGTGCCGCGCCGTCGTAAGAGAAAAATCCGGCGAGGGCGTCACGCAACGGGGGATAGGGATTCACAAACCAGATGAAGGCGACAACAAGCAACAATGCGACGATCGTCAATATTGCGATCAACGGGCCGCCGATACGGGCAGGCGGTGCGCCACTCGTCTGGGCGACGGACATATCGTCACCGTGATCATCTACGTGTCCGATTCCGGACGACTCCCCTGCCGTGGCGTTGCTGCCGTCTGCAGTCTCCGCGCTGTCAGGGCCGGTCGTGGAAGAATGCGACCCTGCCGGTGCGTGCGACTGCGCTGCATCGGATGACGAAGGAGGAGGAGTGGCGGAGGTGCCGGTCAGATGGGAAAGATCACGTTCGGGATACTTGTCGAGCACGCTCGGTCGCTGCGATGGACTGCGAGTGCCGCCGGGAGACGGGGAGGATCCCGCCGCGTCGCGGCCACCTTCAGATGCCGCGGCACCGGATGGAGGAACGCCCTGGCCCGGTGGAACGGAAGGCGTTTGCGGGTCCCGTTTGCTGCTTCCTTTGGCGAAATTGAAATCAGGCAAGGGGAAGGTCCTGTTCTATGGAACGTACTGTCAGCGCCGGTTCCTGGGGATGGTGATCTGCTTGATGTTGTGCTCGACCTTCCGCTTGTAGTAACTCGACTCCGGCCCAAGCGCCATGTATGACTCGTAGGCGGTGAGCGATTTCTGGAGGTCGTTGAGGCGGAGGTACGTATCGCCGAGCAGGCGATAGGTCTTGTTGTATTCAGGGTCGAACGTACGGGCGAGGGTCAGCGTCTGCTCCGCGTCGGAGTACTTGCCGTCATGAAGAAGGAACTCCCCGAGACGCAGCCGCGCCCAGGTCATGAACGGATTGATCTGCATGGCATCGCGCATCTTGATAATGCCTTCGATGCGGCTTTCGTCGCGGTTGAGCAACGTGCGGCCCGACTTGGCCATGTTTTCCGCTTCCCGGATCTTGTCGTATCCTGCCGAATCGTAGACGCCGTAGCGCAGGTGGTTCGGGAGGAAATCCAGCGTCAGGATGAACTGGTCAACCATGTTCTTGGCCGTCGGCGCGCCGCCACCGGTTTCGTGTATGCTGTAGCGGACCACCAGCTCCTTGATATTGTCGAAGTTCAGATCGGTGAACACGGCGTCGACCTGCTCGGCGATGAACGTGTCGTCGCGCATGCCCGCACGCTGGGTCCAGGAGGTGAGGATGATCAGCGCCGTCTGCTGGTAAGCGAGCAGCGACCCCTTGATCTCCTTCACGCCATCCTCGAGGGCATGCTCGTTCTGCAGGTACATCTGTACGCCGCCGTCGAGGGCGACCATCGGCCGAATCAGCGCCTTGCCGCCGGGGAAGCTGAGCAGGTCCATCAGTTGGTACTTGCCACCACCGATCGGCGTGACGATCAGCGTCACGTTGCAGCCCGCGTCCTCGGGGCCGGTGTGGTACAGCAACCACATCTCTTCGGTGCCGTCGCCGTCGTAATCCGCCTGGTAGCCGCTCAACGTGCCCTCGGGCTTGTCACCGAGGCAGACGTCCTTCGCCGAGATGGCGTCTCCGGACTCCTTGATAATGGTGGCCAGCGCAGCGGCTGGAAGCGTGACCTTGGCGTATGCGTCCTCGGCAGCGACGGAATGCTTCATTCCAAACGCGAACTGGGCGGAGGCATCGGACAAGGGGAGGAGGATGGCGACAAGAAGCAGAAGGGAGCTGACGGAAGTTTTCATGAGCATCAGGGCTGAAGTTGAGTAATGACGAATCAGGGTCAAAATACAGACTTGCATTGCCAGTTGCAAGAAATTGGAAGGAGTGAAGCTTTGGCACAGCGGTGGTGTTGTACTGCCATGAAGACGCAGGGTTCCCGCCCCGCGTGCACCTTGCCAGTCGGCTCGTTTCTGCAGTGTCGGAATCGTCCGGCTTGCCCGTCACGGCGCAATTGTCGAAATTATTGGGCCTGTCCCTGCATACCACGGAGTAACCCATGCCTTTTCAAGCCATCAACCCGGCGACGGGGGAAACCCTTGGTCGTTATGACGAACACAGCACCGCGGAAGCGGCGGACATCGTCGCACGCAACGCGCAGGCGTTTGTGTCCTGGCGCGTGACACCGTTTTCAAAACGTGCCACGCTGCTGCGCGCTGCCGCCGCGGAATTGCGTCTCCGCTCGGATGAATATGCGCGGACGATCACCCAGGAAATGGGCAAGCCCATCACGCAGTCCCGAAGCGAGGTGGAGAAATGCGCATGGGTCTGCGACTGGTATGCCGAGCACGCCGAGCGCATTCTCGCAGAGGAGCCGCTCGAATCCGACGCGTCCGACAGCCACGTGCGCTTCGACCCGATCGGCCCCGTCCTCGCCGTCATGCCGTGGAATTTTCCGTTCTGGCAGGTGTTCCGCTTCGCGGCTCCGGCGCTCATGGCAGGCAACACCTGCCTGCTCAAACACGCCTCGAACGTTCCCGGTTGTGCGTTGATGATTGAAGAGGTGTTCCACCGCGCGGGATTCCCCCAGGACTGCTTCCGCACGCTGATGCTGCCGTCCTCCGGCGTCCAGGCAGTTATCGAACACCCCGCCGTCGCGGCGGTGACGCTGACCGGCTCGGAATCGGCCGGCAGTCACGTGGCCGCCGCCGCCGGAAAACGATTGAAGAAAAGCGTGCTCGAACTCGGCGGCAGCGACCCGTTTATCGTGCTCGGGGACGCCGACATCGCCGAAGCCGCACGCACCGGCGCGCTCGCCCGCATGATCAACACAGGCCAGAGCTGCATCGCGGCCAAGCGCTTCATCGTGACCGAAGACGCCGCGGAGGAATTCCTCGCGGCCTTTGTTTCCGCCGTGGTGAACATGCGCATCGGCGACCCGATGGACGATGCAACCGAAGTCGGCGCGCTGGCGAGGGAAGACCTGCTGCTGGATCTCGACGCCCAGGTGCGTGCGTCCGTCGCTCAAGGGGCGGAAGTACTCACAGGGGGACGCAGACTGGACGGACCGGGAATCTTCTATCTTCCCACCGTGCTCGGAAACGTGCAAAAGGGCATGCCTGCGTTCGATGAAGAAACCTTCGGACCCGTTGCCGCGGTGATCACCGTGTCTGACGAGGACGAAGCCGTGGCGGTTGCCAATGACAGTGAGTTCGGTCTCGGTGCAAGCTTGTGGACCCGTGACCGCGAACGCGCCCTGCGCCTGCTGCCGCGCATCGAGGCAGGATCGGTGTTTGTCAACGGACTCGTAAAATCGGACCCGCGGCTCCCGTTTGGCGGCATCAAGCGCTCGGGCTACGGACGTGAACTCTCGCACTATGGCATCCGGGAATTCGTCAACATTAAAACAGTATGGATCAAATGAAATCCGTTCCCGCCACATCCGTTCTCACGGCATCCGTTGACACGACATCCGTTGCCACGACATCTGATCCCATGCGTGTGTGCGTGTCAGGGCGCTGCGTTTCGCCGCTGCGTGCTTCCATCCTGGCGGCGGTGCTTTTTTCCGCGGTCCTTTTTCTTGCCGCGCAACCGAAGCTCATCGCGCAACCGAACCTTGCCGCGCCGCAGGGCGATGCGGCCCGGGGACGGGAAGGTGCGGCCGTGGAACTCGTGGAAAGTTTCCCTCTCGAGACCGGACTCGATCACCCGGCCATCCGCAGTACCCGGGAGGTGTGGATGGAAATGCTGCGCCGCGCCCGGAGCAGCATCGACATCGAGCAGTTCTACATCGCCAATGCCCCCGGCGAGGCGCTCGAGGAGATCATCCGCATCGTCGAAGCGGCCGCCTCTCGCGGCGTGCGCGTGCGCGTCATCGGCGAACGTAAATTCTCGGAAACCTATC
Organism: Bacteroidota bacterium; assembly: GCA_018224415.1. Taxonomy (GTDB): domain Bacteria; phylum Bacteroidota; class Ignavibacteria; order SZUA-365; family SZUA-365; genus SZUA-365. The sequence continues at coordinate 24,281 of JAGTUZ010000101.1, forward strand.
CCGAGACGCTTGCGCGCCTGGCTGCGGCTCCGGGCGTCGAAGTCCGCATGATCGACCTGACCAACCGTGAAAGCAAAGGTGTGATGCATGCCAAGTACTTCATCGTGGATAACGCGGATCTTTTTGTCGGAAGCCAGAACTGGGACTGGCGGGCGCTCACGCACATCAATGAAATCGGATTGCGCGTGCGCGACAGTCTTGCCGTCGACGCCTTCGCGCGACTCTTTGCCTATGACTGGGCGCTGGCCGGTGGTGCGGAGGCAGGAGAAGCGGCGGCGGCGGCCGGATCACTGCCCGCCGTGTTCCCGCATGAGGTCACCGTCGAGGGAGAACGCGTGGAACTGACGCCGGTGTTCAGTCCTCGCGGGCTGCTTCCCGAAGGAGCCGTCTGGGATGCCACGGCCCTGGCCGCGCTGATCAACGACGCGCGTGATTCCCTCAAACTGCAACTGCTCAGTTACGGCACATACGATCCGCTGGAACACGCCCTGCTGAGTGCGGCCGCCCGCGGCGTGCGCGTGTCCCTGCTTGTGTCGGACTGGTCGCTCTCGCGTTCGCGGCAGAAGGCCCTGAAGCGCCTGCAACAGACCGAAGGGATCACCGTCCGTTTCACATCCATTCCGGAGCATTCCGGGGGATTTATCTCCTATGCCCGCGTCGAGCATCCCAAGTATCTTCTGGTCGACGACAATCGGGCATGGGTGGGCACAAGCAACTGGTCGCCGGATTACTTCGAAGCTTCCCGCAACGCGGGCTTCGTCCTGCGGTCCTCGCGGCTTGCGACACTGTTGCACGAAAAGTTTGCGCTGAGCTGGGACGGTCCCCATGTGACCATCATCGATCCCGACGTGGAATACGAGAACCGCCGGCGGGACGACGGCAGCGGCAAATAAGGGAAGCGGTGAATACGGGCAGCGGCAAACGACGGCTGCCCACTGTGTGATTGATCGGAGGCACGAATGTCAGCCATCGCTGGAAATCAACGACAGCAGGTTCCAGGCGCCGACCCCCGGCCCCGGCACGGCGTCCTGATCCGCCGCCTGCTCGTCACCTCCCTGGTCGTCACGCTGCCTGCCACGGCATTTTTATTGTGGATTCTGACGGGCATCGAAATGTGGCCCGAGAATATCGACATCAACGGCCTGCTGGCTACTGCGGTGGGAATTCTGGGGGTGTTTGTCTTTTTTCTACTGCTCTATCGCCTGCAGACCGGGGCGCAATGCAGTATCCGTGGACGCCTGGCGCTGCTCGGCCTGCACGCCGGCATCACGGTGGTTCTTTTCCTCTTCACGATCTGGCTTGGCTACGACTCACCATGGCGCAGCCGCCTGCTCTGGGGAAGCTACGACATGCTGTCCGCCGCGAAATCCTGGATCATCTCCGTGCTTGTCATCGGCAGCATCACCCTGATGGGCGTGATCATGGATATGGTACGCAGGCATTTCGAGCGCCGGTATGGCCGCGACGACGACCTGCCGCACCGTAGTAGTGCGAAGCAGCGCGGAGGCGGGTGAGGACGTGTGGGAGGAAGGACATTCTCAATCGAAGTATTCCAACAGGACGCGCCGGATCCTGCCGGCGGCGTTGCCGTCGCCGAACAGCGTCGGGTCGTGTTGTGACGGGATCGGCTGCGAGAGGGCCGCACGGATCGCTGCAGGTTCGGCGCCTGTGAGCGCACACCAGCCGCTGCGGCCCAGGGCATGCCAGGCGGTGGCGTCGTCGAGGCAGACCGAAGGCACACTGCAGAAATAGGCCTCGCGCGTCAGTCCGCCGGAGTCCGTCAGCACGCGTTCGCTGCGGCGCACGAGCGCGAGCGTTTCCCCATGCGAAAGTGGGTCGATCAGGCGCAGGTTGCCCGACGGGGCGGGAAGGCCGAAGGCGTCAATGCGCGCGGCGGTTCGTGGATGCAGCGGCAGCAGCACGGGATGCGGCAAGTGGTCAAGGCAGTCGAGCAGCGCGGCGAGACGGTCGGGATCGTTGGTGTTGACCGGGCGGTGCACCGAAGCGAGAAAGAATGGTGTGCGGTCGCATCCCAGGGTCCGCAGCA
>JAGTUZ010000102.1 GCA_018224415.1 Bacteroidota bacterium
CGTGCTTTTCACCCAGATGCCGAAGGGATTCTTCTCGTTGTGGCAGCTGCCGCAGAGATCCGGCGACACGGTGAAGTCATGTTTCTTCGTCAGGTGATGCGGCGACTCCACACCCTCCCGGTTGCCGAGCTTCGTGCGGCCGGGTTCGATGGTGTAGCTGTAGTTGAACGGCGGCTGTTCGCCCGTACCGGTCATGGTGTGGCAGACGTCGCAGGAGACGCTCTCGTCGGCACGCGAACCGGTGAACGGTTTCGGCGGCGGCACGTCACCCGCGATGTAGGCCAGCGGCGCGTGGCAGCCGTTGCAGCCCTCCTGCGCGTCCTTGAACTTTGGGTCGCGCTGCGAATGCGGCACGGCAAGCTTGAAATACTCGATCTCGTCCCAGGAGTGCGTGTAGGCCTGCGACATCATTGCCTGTTCGTACTGCCGCGCGAAATCCTTGTGGCAGCTCGCGCAGCGCGTGGGATTCTCGAATTGGTCGTAGGAGCCGCTTCCCTTGAGTGCGTCCCCGAATCGCGCCTGCTGCGCCTGCGTACCGACAGCGAACAGCAGAAGAAAGACAATGGCGTGGAGTGTTCCCTTCATGGTTTCCTCCGGAAGGTGCGTGATATTACTACGGACACTTCTATCCGTTATTCTTTTCCCTCAACCTAACAAATTTCCGTGACACTTGCTTGCTGGTGGCAAGGAATTTCGTGGAAAGACCGCGAAACCCGGGCGCTTCGCGAAGGAGGGGGATTTGCGCGCGATGTTTTTTTTTGTAATATCCGGCAACCTGATCTTATTCCCCTTCATACGCCGGAGGTACCATGGGACGCTGGATGATTGTCGTGACGTTATTCGTTCTCGCGGGGTCGCTGCACGCGCAGGAGATGCCGGATTCCGCGGCGTGCAAGAGTCCGTGGCAGCTGGAGTACCAGATGATGGTCGGCAGCGTGAAGGTGCTCGACATCGAGAATATCCCGCAGCCGAAGATCGGTGCCGCCTCGCAGGGCGGCGGATTTATGCTCGGTCTCGAGTACCGTCTCGGCGATGACTGGTCGCTGTACGCCGGCGTACACGCAGTCGTCCGCCAAGGTCTCGCCATGGCCGACGGCCTGCCTTTCGAGCTATCGGAGAGCGGGCTCGACATTCCCCTCCTGCTGCGCGTGGACAGCTGGTCACCGTTTGGCGGAATTCTTCCGTCCGCAGTCGGTTTCGAAGCGGGAATCGGTCCGTACTACGGCATGGTCTTCGGCATGGAGGCGCGCGAAATCCCCGGCGTGACCCTGCCCCGCGTCGTCGATGCGAACGCCGATGCGTTCGCGTACCACCATCTCGGTTTTCTCGCCGAAATCCGTTTCCGCATCCGCCTCAACGAACGCGACGACGTCAGCGTCGGCATTCACGTGGCGCAGGACCTTCTCACCTTCGGCGCCTCCGACGACCAGCCCATCGTCCCCCGCTTCAACATGGGCGGCATCGCCATCGGCTATTCGCGGCCGCTATTCTAATGACAGATGACAAATGACAGATGACAGATTTCGGGGGCCCTCCATCCCTCGATTAGTGTCGACCGCCTTCCCGGGCGGTCGCCGCTACTCGGGACGACGTGTTCCTTTTTCGTCTACCCCTCTAGCCCTCTCCCCTTCTCCCCTTTCCCCTTTCCCCTCACTCAACCCTGAACATCCAATCTTCGGTTGAGAATTTTGTCTTCATCCGCTCCCGCGCATCCGCCCATTCCCCTGGGGTGACGGTGGAGGGTGACGACGTGTACATGCCCGCGAAGGCGGCGGCGAGGCGTTCGCGGAGGACGGGCTGGGGCAGGTCGGTATAATCGGACAACGGACTCACTCTTTTCACTGCGCTGGGGACGGCCTTTTCCGAGGTGCGCGGCGTGTCGAGGCGGAGGAGCTCCCACATCATGACACCGTCGAGGGAATACGCCATGGTCACGTGATGCAGCACCGTACGTCGGCGCCGGCACTGCGCGGCACCGCCGATTTTCGCAACGGGAGAAATGATGTCGTTGATCGGACGATAGGTGGCGGGAATGCCGAGTCCCCGCAGTGCGCGAATCACCCACATGTCGAGAAAGGCGAAGGACTGCCGGAAGGAGAGTCCCTCCACCACCGCCTCCGGCACGATGAGGGAATACGTGATCGTGCGGCCGGGCTCGACCACCATCGCCCCGCCCCCGCTCACGCGGCGCGCGAAGCCGAAGCCCTCGCGCCGCGCGACGGCGGCGTCGAACTCCGCCGCGACGCTCTGGTACGACCCGAGAATGACCGCGCGTTCGGACCAGTCCCAAAGCCAGAACGTCGGTCCCCGCCTCCCTTCCGCCACCGCGTACAGCAGGGTTTCGTCCAGCGCGAGATTCTCCACCGCCGTACGGGGCTGTTCCACGATCACATCGAACGCCAGCGCATCGAGCCGGGCATTGAGGGATTGATCCCATTCGGTTTCGCTGAAGGAGGGGGACCATGCGAGAGGTGACACGTTCACGGCTCCGTTTGCGCGCTGCAAGAGTCTTCCAGCCGCGTCAGGAACTGCTCTGCCTGCCGGATGATCTCCCGCCGGTGTTCAGTGGTCATTCGTGCCAGCGACCGGTAGGGCAGGGCCATTCGTGGGTTGGCGTCGAGTCGCGTTTCGTTGACAATCAGGAAGTACCAATAGAGGTAATTGAACGGGCATGCATCCGCGCCGAGCTTGATCTTCGGATGATAGGCACAGCCAGCACAATAGTCTGACATGCGATCAATATAAGCGCCGGAAGCGGCATAGGGTTTCGAGCCCAACAGCCCTCCGTCGGCATGCAGCGCCATGCCATGGGTATTCGGCAGTTCGACCCATTCCAAAGCATCGGCGTAGACGACGAGGTACCACTCCTCCAGCTGAGGAGGCGCAACGCCGGTCAGCAGGGCAAAATTTCCGGTAATCATCAGCCGCTGAATGTGGTGCGCGTATGCGTTGCGGCGGGTGCCCTCGATGGTCTCCCGCAGGCACTTCATATCTGTTTCCCCCGTCCAATAGAATTCGGGAAGTGGTCGACTTGCGTTCAGAAAATTGGTCTGTGCGTATTCAGGCATATGCATCCAGTAGATGCCGCGCACATACTCACGCCAGCCCAAAACCTGCCGGATGAATCCCTCGACGGCGGCCAGTGGTGCCGAACCATTCTGGTAGGCGGCGAGTACGGCCTCACATACCTCTCGAGGGTTCAGCAGCCCGATGTTGATGTATGGCGAAAGAACTGCATGGAACAGGAAATCCTGCCCCGTCTTCATCGCATCCTGGTAATCCCCAAACTGCGACAGGCCATGTGTTGTAAAGTGTTGCAATGCTTCCAGGGCGTCCTTCCTGGTTACGGCCCACCCGAAGGACTCCAGATCGCCGAAATGATCGGGAAAACGCTTCCGGACGAGTGTCATCACGCTGCGAGTTATGGCATCGGGCAGGAAACGGTGGTCGGGCGGTATTGGAATATTTCCGGGCAGCTTTTTACGGTTCTCGGCGTCATAATTCCATTGGCCGCCTTGGGGCTGGTCCTTACCACTCATGAGCCAGCCCGTCTTGCGGCGCATGTGTCGATAAAAATGCTCCATACGAAAGACTTTGCGTCCTTTCGCCCACTCTGCAAATCCTGCTCGCGAACAAAAGTACCGACTATCCTCGTGAATCTCGACCGGCATGTCGAACGCCTTGCCCCAGGTCTGCACCATTTCCTGCACGCGCCACTCCCCCGGCTCCGTGACAACGATCCGGTCCGCGTGATGACGGTGAAGCGCCCGACCCACCTCACCGGTGAACGTGCCGGAATTCTCATCGTGATCAAGTTGGACGTAGTCTACGCAGATCCCCTCAGCACGAAGGGATTCCGCAAAATGGCGCATCGCCGCGAGGAACAGAACGATTTTCTGCTTGTGATGCCGTACATACGTCGTTTCGTCATGGACTTCGACCATGAGCACGACATCGCGGGTGGGATCGATGTCGTGCAGTGCGCTGATCGAGCGACTGAGTTGATCGCCGAAAACCAGCCGGAGCGTTTTCATCTCGGCCTCTCTCAGCCTTTGGTTCGTAATGTTGAGCGACCTCCGTCAACACCGATCAACTGACCCGTGATCCAGTCAGCCTCTGCAGAAAGGAGGAAGGCGGTGAGCGCCGCAATGTCTTCAGGCGTGCCCAGCCGTTGTAGTGCATGCTGTTCTGCAATGGATACAGCCATCTGTTCGCTCGATATGATCCTCTCGGCCAACGGTGTGCGCGTCAGGGAGGGGGCGATGGCATTGACGCGCACCTTTGGAGAAAGTTCATTGGCAAGTGACAAGGTCAATCCGTTCACAGCACCCTTGGCTGCAGCAATTGATCCATGCAATGCAAAGCCTTGAACGGCCGCCACGCTGGAGAAAAGAACAATCGATGCGATTCCCGTGCTTTTTTTCAATGCCGGCAGCGCTGCTTGAACGGCAAGCGCCGCACCCAACGCATTGATACGGAAATCATTCAAGAAATCAGCTTCAGTCAGACGTTGGAATCTTCCCAAATTAATGGTGCCGACAGCATAGACAAGACCATCCAATGGATCTCTCGCGTCTTCTGCTACCCTGGAAAAAAGGCTATTGTCGCTTACGTCCCCAATCGTGAAACTGGCCTGAAGCTCTGCTGCAATGGAGGTTATCCTGTCTTCGCTCCGCCCTACCAAATGGAGATCGTTAC
>JAGTUZ010000103.1 GCA_018224415.1 Bacteroidota bacterium
AATATCAAAAGCGAAGGAATTCACCTCGTTGTGGGTTTTCCAGTAAAGCTCGACCATATCGTTTTTGCGGTGAGCCTGAAACAGGACAAGCTCCACCGGAAGGGGATTGATCCACTGGTCCACACCAATCGCATATTGCCAGCCCGCGCTCACTCCGGTCAGTGTGAATGTCATTGTCGTGGTGTTGTTGGTTTGTCCCGTCGAGGGGACCTCGGTCCAGCTATCCGTGGGAGTCGCACGCTGCAGGAGCTTCACCTGCGTGGGATCGACGATGCCGGGGAAGGACCCATACTCGAATTCCAGCGTCAGCGTCACGCTACCGAAGACGGCGTTTCCCCAGATCACCGCGCCACGGGCCGTGACCCCCGACGGAAAACTCTCGCCCGTCACTGCTGGATCGGAGGCGGTCCCGTTCGTATAGACGATCACATTGTTGCTGCTGTCGGGGGTTGAAGTAATGGTTGCCTGCAGATCTGCGCCCGATGCACCTACGGTCACCGGACTGGTCGTCGCGGAAAATGCCCAGTCATCGTACACCGGCGCTGTGGAGGTAATCCACTGCGAGGTTTGCGACGCATTCTCGATGCCGAACCACGTGTCGTTTGGATCTCCATCAAGGATGGGAGTGACGATGGTGTCCGCTCCACTTCCTGCCCACCCGTACTGAAAGGTAAGCGTATTGCACGTGTTGGATACAATGGTGTTGGTCTGGTCGATTCCCGCGCCGGAAACGGTTCGTGTGGGCATATTCGCAAAGTTGCTTGCCGACCAGTCCTTGTCTCCATCGGCGATTTGCCATGGAGAGGACAAGGTATAATGGGTGAAGGGAATCGTTGCGCAAAGTTTGGTGCCTGTCGAATGGACGTCGACGAGGGCCGTGTAAAACGTTCCGTCGAGCGTGCCTGTCGAATCCAATACCGATGTGCCGCTGCTGCTGTTCAAGTTGTAATATCCAACAAGATCCGCCGGGTTGACCGTGGTCGAACTGTGCATTTGCTTGCGGATTTCCTCTCTCGTCAGGGCGCGCTTCCAGAACCGTACCGCATCGATAGTGCCGTTGAACAATCGGTAATCGGAGGAAATGCGGGCGAAATTCAGACGCATATGTCCATCATGTGTCTTGATGTTTCCACTGATGACACTTGTATTCGCGCTTGACTCCTGCACGCCATTCACATACAGCCGCATGCTCGTCGTACCTTGGGAAGGACCGCCGTCATACACGCCCACAAGAAAATACCATCTGCCCTCCTGGGGTACCGTGCTTGATTGTATCGTATTGCGCGTGCCGGAAGTGCGGATACCCCATTCGAATTTCGTGTTGCCGCTGTTGTGCTGCAGCGAGAATTGTCCCTGGTCCGTCGCGTCATGGTAATCGAGCGTGATGAGATTTGCCCACTTGTTCTCTGTCGGCTCGTGTGGGTTCGATATGGGGCCGTTCGGTGAGGAGTCCCAATAAACCCACGCGGCAACCGTCAGTTCGTCGCCGATTCCATAGTCGTGGTTGGGAAAATACACGAAATCCCCACCCGTCTTGAAGTCGCTGTTGTCGAAACGCAGGGCATTCCCTCCTTCCTGGGCGGAAAGACGCATCGGTGTGAACAGAACGGTGAGGATAAGGATCAAAACGGGGTAGCGCATGGCAGGACTCACATGGAGAATGGATGGGGCGCGCACCTCGATATGAAAGATAGCGTCCCACCCTTTCATTCGTCTGAATTCCAGATGAATGTTTGCCATCCGTCAGCGGTATCCGTGTCAGACAACACCTTGTATTTCGACCGGAACGAAAGCCAGTACGGTCCCGCCCCCGCATGCTTCGAGGCGCTGCGACAGGCGGAATTTCCGAAACTGCTGATCGTGCGCACCTTCTCGAAATACAATGCCCTGGCGGGAATCCGCATCGGCTACGCCGTGCTGGGCGCGGAGCTGCGGCCCATGCTCGAGGACTGAACCGGCGCGGGAGGGTCGCCGGGACGCGAGGGGCGACGGGAGAGGGCCTTGATTTTGTGTCGCGTTCCCCGTACCATAACGCACTTGTGTGCCTGAAATTCCATCATCACGAACACGAAAACCGGATCCGCTCCCGGTGGATACGGAGGTGGATATGAAGAGTCTGGTTTCGCTTCTTTCCACGATGTCCATGGCCGCCGCAGCCGCGCTGATCGCGGTGCTTGCGGGCACGATCTGTACGCCGCCCCTGCATGCGCAGACGGGCGCATCCTTCGGCGCGCATGCCGTGCTCACCTACTATCATGGGGGGACTTCGACGGAAGGCGACGTGCTTCCGCTCGCCGACCGCGCGGGCAACGTGCTGCTTTGCGGCACGACCTGGTCACGCGATTTCCCGCAGCTGCCGCCGGACCGCGAGTACATGCTCGGGAATTCCTCGGTGTTCGTGGCCAAACATGATCGCGAGGGCGCGACGCTGCTGTACAGCCGGCGCTTCGGCTCGAAACTCTCGCTCGTTGATGCGGCCATCGGTCCGGGCGACGTCGTTATCCTTCTCGTCCAGTCCTCCGACGGATACGGCCTCGATTCCCTTCTGACAACCGACGCGGCCGACAGCAGCGGCATGCGCCTGGGCCTGCTCGTGCTCGACTGCCAGGGCGGGATCGTGTATGCGTCCTATCTCCCGAAGCCCGATCTCTCCTTCGTCGACATGGAGGTGGCCGAAAACGGGGACCTCTGGCTGCTCTTCAATGCCTACAACGTCAGCGCCCCGACCACTCCCGATGCGCTGTTCCCGGCGCGGCGAGGCCGTTATGACGGCTATCTGCTGCGCCTCTCCGCCGGTGATTACCGGCGCAGCTATGCGACGTATATCGGCAGTTCGGATGATGATTATTATTCGGACCTGGCTGTCGGAAACAATGCCGTCGTGCTGTATGGCTACACCGAGGGGGAAGATTACCCCGTCGCCGCGGCAACGAAAGACACGCTCGACGGAGGGCGGGATCTCGTGCTCTCGGTGCTGGACAGCAGCGGCAGGGCGCTGCGCTTCTCCACCTACATCGGAGGGAGTGGCAGCGAGTACGCCGGCAAGAGCTCCGCTTCCTCGGACCTCATGCAGGTGGATTCCACAGGACGGATGTATTTCCTGTTCTCCGTGTACAGCACCGATATGGCGTTCACCGATACGCTGCGGCTGATCCCTCCGTATTATTATCAGTTTGTGCTCGGCGTGATGGAGCCGGATGGGCGTATCTCCATGCTCAACGATCTCGGCTCGATCAACGGACTCACCGTCGCCGACATGGAGGTAGACGGTTGCGGCAATGTCGTGCTCTGCGGCGGTTTGCACTATTCCGTCGCGCTGCATACGGTGGATCCGCTGATGGCAGAGGGACGATCCTGGCTCGCGGTGTTCGACACGCACGCGCACGAACTCGCTTTCTCCAGCTATCTCCGGGGATCGGCCGCCTCCGCGGGCCGGATGCTTCTCGACGGACGGACGCTGTACCTCACCGGAAGCGCCGACAGCAGCGGACTGCGTCCCACGCCCGGACTGCCCGGTCCCGTGCTGCCGCCATCCAGTCCCGACGCCTTTCTCGCGGCGATCGACATGCCCGCGCTCTGTCCGCGTCCCGCCTTCGCCGACAGCAGCATGCGGCATCTGAGACTCGAACTGCTCG
>JAGTUZ010000104.1 GCA_018224415.1 Bacteroidota bacterium
AGCCGCCCAATTCCTGCCATTCGGACGAAACAAGGTCCAGTACACCGATTTCAACTGGCAGATTCTCGAGACAAAGCATTTCAGCATTTATTACTATCCCGAGATGGAAGAACTGGCGGGGAAGGGCGCGCGCTTCGCAGAGGAAAGTTACCAGCGGCTCGAGCGGGAGTTCAATTTCACCATCCCCCATCGCATTCCTCTCATTTTCTATTCGTCGCCGCTGCACTTCCAGCAGACGAATGTGACACCCGGTTTCATCCCGGATGGGGTAGGGGGCTTTTTCGAATTCATCAAGGGACGTGTGGTCATCCCGAGTGCGGGGTCGCTCGAGCAGTTCCGTCATGTGATCAACCACGAACTCGTGCATGTGTTCATGCACAACAAACTCGAGCATGTGCTGCGTGCCAACGGACAGCGCACGGACCGCTATCTCCCGCTGTGGTATGTGGAGGGACTGGCGGAGTACTTCTCGACGGAGTGGGACGCGCAGGCGGAGATGATACTGCGCGATGCCGTGCTCAGCGGATATTTCGCTCCGCTGTCGTATATCTACGCCATTACCGGCAGCTTCCTCATGTACAAGGAAGGACAGGACGCGCTCGGCTTCATTGCGCGGGAATTCGGGCGGGAGAAGATCATCCAGCTCATCGACCATTTCTGGGTGGCGGAGGAATTCCAGGAAGTGATGCGCTACACGCTGGGTGTGGATTACCATGAATTTGACCGCCGCTGGCTGCGTGACCTGCGCCGGCGCTACTATCCGCTGGTCGAACACCTTGACCGGCCGGGGGATGTCGGCGTGCGCTTCGTGCCGCAGGGGTTCAATGCGAAGCCCGTGTATTACCAGCGGGGGGATTCCTCCTACGTCGTCTATGTCGCCAACAACACCGGGTACTCCGGACTGTACATGAAATCGCTTTCGGGCGGCGAGGCCCGCCTGCTGCTCGAAGGAGAGAAAAGTGATCGCCTCGAGGCCTTCCATCTCCTTGGCAGCGGCATGTCGGTGAATCGCGACGGACTGCTGGCGTTCGTGACGAAAAGCGGGGAGTCCGATGTGCTCCACCTTTTCGATCTGCAGGAAGAACGGCTCCGCCGCACCCTTTCCTTCGACAGCCTTGTGATGATCGCCTCGCCTTCGTGGAATCCCGAGGGCAGCTCTCTCGTATTTACAGGCCTGAACCGCGCCGGGCAGAGCGATCTGTACACCGTCGACCTCGCCTCGCTCGCGCTGCGGCGGCTCACCGCGGATTTCTACGACGACCGCGACCCGGCCTGGTCGCCTGACGGAGACCGCATCGTCTTCGCTTCCGACCGCGGGCCGGGTGGAGAGCGGGGACGGACACAGCTTTTCCTGCTCGACCTCGAACGCGGTGCGATCCGCTACCTGACACAGGACAGCTGCAGCTATGCCTCTCCTTCCTGGTCGAGTGACGGCGCGAACATCGTCTGCACTTCCGACCGCAACGGTACGCACAATCTCTACGTGATTCCGGTCCGCGATGATGATGCGGCGGGTGGCACGCTGCCGCCGGTGCGCCAGCTGTCACGTTTCCTCACCGCAGCATTCGACCCAGTGTGGACATCGGAGGGGGATGTCCTGTATTCCGCTTTCGAGGGGTTCAGCTTCCAGATACAGGGCCTCCGCGGGGTGTCGGCGAAGCTCGACTCGTTGGAGGAGCTGTACGGCAGCCGTCCCGTGCGCGAGGCGGATGCCTGGTCGATCACCGGCCTCGGGGGCACAACCGTGACTTCGCGCCTCAGCTACGAGAAAAAATACCAGGTCGACATCGCGCAGAGCGCCATTTCCACCGACCCGGTATTCGGCACGCTCGGCGGCGCCGCGCTGAGCGTCAGTGACGTACTCGGCGACGACCGGTACTATTTCCTGCTTTACAATACGGCGCAAGCCTCGAGTGAACTTCTTTCGAGCTTCAACATCGCGGTGACACGCGTTTCCCTCGCACAGAAAACGCCGTACACCTATGGCGTATTCCACTTCGCCGGTCGCCGTTATGACCTTCTGGATCCGGACCTCTATTTCTATGAGCGCGCCTACGGCGGCTTTTTCACGGCCGCGTACCCGCTGTCGAAATTCCGCCGCATCGAAGGCAGTATTAGCTTCAGCAATTCGGACAAGGAAGCCCTGGCCGGGGTCCGCCAGCGCAAGGCGCTGCTGCTCACCAACTCCGTGTCGTACGTGAAGGACAACGCCCTGTATTACTGGACCGGTCCGATCGACGGCAGTCGATTCAACCTGACCCTGTCCTACACCACCGATCTGCGATATTCGAATGTGAATTATTACTCGGTGATGTTCGACTACCGCAGGTACGAACGCATCGGCCTTCGGTCGGCCTTCGCCTCGCGGTATGAATTTCTCTACAATCACGGCAAGGAAGCGCGCCGGTATTTTCTGGGTGGGAGCTGGGACCTACGCGGCTGGCCGCGCTGGTCCATTCGAGGCACCAAGCGTTGGCTCACCAGCCACGAACTCCGCTTCCCCGTGCTCGACCGCGTGGGTTTCGACTTTCCGTTCGGGTCCATGACGCTCGGCGTGCTGCGCGGGGCGCTGTTTTTCGATGCCGGCAATTCGTGGGACAACAACTACGGAGAAACCCTCGGCAGCTTCGGGGTCGGCCTGCGCTTCAGTCTGTTCGGCGCGTTCGTGCTCCGTTATGACATCGGCAAACGCATCGAGGACAATTTCACGCGCCTGCAGGGCGACATCTTCCAGCAGTTCTTTTTCGGATGGGATTTCTGATGCGGCGACGTGAACACATATCATCACGATCGTGCTTGTTGCATCGTGACGCCGTGGCGTCGATCGTCTCGATCCTGGGCGCCGTGTTCCTTGCTGCCTGCTCCTCGTCATTCACCCTCGATCGGCCGCTGACTCCGCAACCACAGGACTGGCTGCAGGAGGGAGGCGGAGCCGGGCGGGGTGGCCATGTGTCCGTCGCAGATGATGACCGCCCGGCGGATATCCACCATGGGGACGTCCTTCAAGGGGACGTCGAGACGGTGGGTCCTGCGGTGAACTGGGAATACAGCCAGGACGGTGCGGCCGGACGTGCTGCGCCACTGTTTGTGGATGATGCTGTCCTTTTCTTCTCCACCACCGGCATGGTCGAGATGGTGGATGCACGTTCCGGCGATGAGATCGGCAGCGTTTCCTGCGGCTGGTTCATCCACGCGACGCCTGCCGTATCGAACGGACATCTCTTTGTCGCCACCGCCGGCGCCGATCCCCTGCTGTTCTGTTTCGACTTGGCCGGACGGATCAAGCGCTATGAAAGACGCTTCCCGTCTGTGCATGCCGCGCTCTGCGCCGTTGACGGCGGCGTCGTTGTGGTGTCGCGAGGCGGTCGTGTTTCCTTCTTTTCAACAGAAGATTCGGCGGCAGTCTGGATCACGGAACTCGAAGACGTTGTGGCGGCCGCTCCCGCCGCCAGCGATACGCTTGTTGTCATCGCGGGACAGAACGGCGATCTGACGGCATGTTCGCTGCGCGACGGCACAAAGCGTTGGAGGCAGCCGACAGGCGCCGCGTTCATCGCGGGTCCCACCGTGCGCGACGGGGCCATTGCCGCGGTGAACAGCGTGGGCACTCTCGTTCTTGCCGGACTGCATGATGGAGAGCTTCGATGGTCGCGTTCCTTCGACCAACCCGTGTGGCAATCACCGGCGTGGCGTGGCGACACCATCGCCCTCGCGCTTTCCGGAGGAGACGTCGTGCTGCTTCACGCCGCCGACGGCCGCGAACTCACGCGCTACGCGCTTGGCGAGCTTCCCGGCGCGGCACCGCTCTTCGCTGGCAACCACATCCTGCAGTTGCTTCGCAGCGGCCAGCTGATGGCGATCGATCTTGCTGACGGCGGCATCGAGGAAAGGGCCCGGTTGTCCCGACGCAGCGAAACCCCGGTGCTCGTGACGTCCTACGGTATCGTGATGGTGGACGAGGAAGGGGAGGCGGTGTGTTTTCGGTAGCTCGACGGGAGCGTGCCAGGCAGAAGGCAGCTTGCCACGGCGAAGTCCGCCGCAGGCGGACGAAGACGGGAAGGCAGCTTGCCACGGCGAAGTCCGCCGCAGGCGGACGAAGACGGGAAGGCAGAAGGAAGAAGGCAGAAGGCATATGGACAGAATGATGCATGAAGAAACAGGCGGACGCCGGCCGGTGGCAGGTGTGGCTGTGTTATGGCTGTGTGCGGTTGTGTTTGCGATGCCGGTGGCGGGACAGGACAGGGAACCGATGCTGACGGGCATGGTGGAGCTGGCGTCGGAGCCGGCAGGCGCCGAGGTGTTTGACGGGGATTCGCTGCTGGGCCGGACACCGATGAGGGTCCGTCGCGCCGATTTACAGGATATCGCTGTCTGGTTTCCCGGGCGTGGCGCCTGGAACGGACAGGTGTTGCGTCCCGATACCGCCGCTCCGTCGGCCGATGTGGGGGTGGTGCTGCTGCGGTTCAGTCCCCGCAGCCTGATGACGGAGATGCCAGTGGGCGTCGCGACCGAGTACCGCGGCGGATTCCGCCTGCCTCCGGCCGACATCCTGCTGCCGGCCGGGCTGGGTCTGGCGGCGGGCATTGCGGCAGTGATGCTCAAACAGCATGCAGACGGTTTGTACGACGATTACCTTCGTACGGGCGACACAGCGCTGTTATCTCAAACGGAAAAGTACGATATTTATGCAGGTGTCTCACTTTTGCTGCTGCAGGCCGGGCTGGGGTACTTCGTCTACCGCTTGTTCGACGAATGACCGCTGTCACGGTTGCACGTTCACTCCATCAAGAAATCCATGGCCGGGAAGATAGATCTCCATACACACACCTATTTTTCCGATGGCGCACTGTCGCCGCGGGAATTGGTGATCCGTGCGCACGAGGTCGGGATCTCCGTCTTGAGTATCACCGACCACGACAACATCGACGGCATCGAGTCGGCGGTGGACGTGGCGAAGGATTTTGGGATTGAAGTCATTCCGGGCGTGGAGTTAAGTTCCACACTTGGTACGAAGGATATCCACATCCTCGGGTACATGTTCGATCCCAGCAACAAGCATCTGCGTGAGACCCTGGAGTTTCTCAAGAAAGAACGTTTCATTCGAGCCGAACGCATCGTGCGCAAGCTCAACAGCCTGAACCTGCCGCTGGATTTCGACCTCGTGCTCGAGCGGGCGGGGCACGGTGCCGTCGGCCGCCCCCACATCGCTGCGGCCATGCTTGACGAGGGACTCACGTCGGATTACGCCGAGGCCTTCGAGCAGTATATCGGAGATTCCTGTCCTGCATACGAGCCGAAATACAAAATCTCACCCGAGGATGCTGTCGAGATCATCGCCAATGCCGGGGGCATCTCAACCGTTGCGCATCCCGGGTGGTATGTGAGCGAGGCCGACCTGTTCCATCTGATCCGCTCCGGCATCGATGGAATCGAGGTAATGCATCCCGCGCATGATCCGAATCGCGTCCGTTTCTATCGCGGCATCGCCTCGACGTATTTCCTTCTCGAGAGCGGCGGTTCGGATTTCCACGGTGGCAAGCGTAATGATTATCAGAACTTCGGCACGTACAGCATCACACACGAGATGCTCGACGCCATGAAACGCAGACTGTTCATTCAATAGCATTTTAGAGGATTTCATGTACACACCCATCCAGGGCGATCTCAAGGCGGGGGGATACCGGTACGGCATCGTCGCGAGCCGCTTCAACGACGTGATCACGCGACGGCTCATCGACGGCGCTATCGACTGCCTGACACGACATGGTGCGAACAGCGATCAGATCGAGGTACTGCTGTGTCCGGGTTCCTTTGAAATCCCGATGGTCGCGCGGAAAATGGTGGACAGCAGTCGCTACGACGGCATCATCTGCATCGGAGCGGTCATCCGCGGGTCGACGCCGCATTTCGATTACCTCGCTGCGGAGGTGACGAAGGGAATTGCGAACCTCTCGATGGAAAGCCGCGTGCCGATCGCCTTCGGAGTGCTGACCACGGACACAACCGAACAGGCGCTTGAGCGCGCCGGACTCAAACTCGGGAACAAGGGCTGGGAAGCCGCGCAAACCGTCATGGAGATGCTGAACCTGTACGCGGCCATCGACGGGAAATAACATGTTTGTCGGAAGGAAGGGTATGAAGCACGTCATCCTGATGCTTCTTCTGTCGGCCTCCGCCGCCACCGCGCAGGTGGGGATGTGGCACACGTACACGGACATGAAATTGGTGCGCGACGTGGTTGCCGGCACGGACGGCAGCTGGGCCGCCACCAGCGGCGGCGTTTTCCACCTGCTGTCCGACGGTCGTTTCACCCGGTATACCAATGTCGACGGCCTCTCGGCCATCGATTACACGGCCATCGCCGTCGATGACGGGGGACGCGTCGTCGCGGGTTCCTCGAACGGCATGATCAACGTCTTCATCCCCGGCATCGGCTGGTACGAGGTGTCCGACATCGCCCGGGCCGAGGAAATCCCCGCGCGCGGTATCACCGCGATCGAGATCCGTGGGGAGAAGGCCTACATCGCCGCGGAATTCGGTCTCGCGGTGTATGATCTCGACCGGAAGGAATTCGGAGACAGTTATCAGAAATTTGGTTCTCTTCCGCTGCGAAGCCGCGTCAACGCGGTGCACTTCGAAGGTGATCTTGTCTACGTCGCGACGGCGGCAGGTGTGGCGGTGGGTGACCTGAACACCATCAACCTGAAGGACCCGGAGAACTGGACATCATGGGACCGCCAGAACGATGGTTCGCAGTTCGGTAACGTGCGGGATGTTCTTGTCTACCAGGATGCAGTACTCGCCGTGATCGACGCGAACGTCATCACGCGGTTCAACGGCGCTGCGTGGTTTCCCTGGGTGGGATCGCCAGGCGGAATCATCCTCCGCATGGG
The DNA here is from genome assembly GCA_018224415.1 of Bacteroidota bacterium. Classification (GTDB taxonomy): domain Bacteria; phylum Bacteroidota; class Ignavibacteria; order SZUA-365; family SZUA-365; genus SZUA-365. The sequence continues at coordinate 6,894 of JAGTUZ010000104.1, forward strand.
ACTGCGTGACGGAACGTTGTACATGATCACTGATCTGGGATTATACGAGGTCGAAGCAAATTCCTCGGTCACGCAACTCGGGGAACGGCTCGACCAGGGAGGCTATCCGCAAGGGACCCGCTTCCTCGATCTGGCACTTGCTTCCGATGGTCGCATCGAACTCGGCAGCACCTTCGGTCTGGCGCGCTATCGCTCCGGCGAGGCCTGGACCTTCGAAAAGCCCGACGGTCCGAATTCCAATTTCTTCCGGTCCCTCGCTGTAGCGGCCGACGGCGTGCTGTGGGCGGCTTCGGGTATCACCGATGGCGGCCGCGGCACCTATGCGTTTGACGGTACGACATGGACGAATCACACTGTTGCGCTTGACCCCGGCATCACCACCGATGGCATCACCGATGCAACGTCTGCACCCGACGGGAGCATGTGGTTCGCTACCTGGGGCAATGGGGTTTTCCGCCGCGCCCCAGACGGGAGCACGACCTATGTTGATGCCGACATTGTGCCGGGCTTCCCGGGCATCACCGACGACGCGACGTTTCACGCCGTCCGCGCCCTGCGTTTCGATGCGCGCGGCAATCTCTGGACGCTGCATTATATCTCCAACTCCGGTATGCTCGGCTGCAGGACTCCGGAGGGGCAGTGGTATTTCTTTTCCGATCCGTCGCTGCCCAAGGGCATCATCGTCACCGGTTTCGGTATCGATCAATTCGGGCAGATCTGGGTGATGGTCGATGATTCCGCCTTCCGGGGCATCCTGCTGTTCGACGACAACGGGACACTCGGACAGACGTCCGACGACACTTGGACGCGTCTGCGTGCCAACGACGCCAACGGTCTCAATGCCGACGAGGACGTGACCGCGGTGGCCGTGGACCAATTAGGGGACGTATGGCTGGGTACCGACCGCGGACTGCGCACGGTGTTCAACCCAGGACAACCTGACCGCATCTCGAAAACCTGTTTCAACACGCGTTGCAACGTTGAGGCGCAGTATATCACCGCCATCGCCGTTGACCCCGTCAACAACAAATGGCTCGGCACGCGCGAAGGTGTGTTCGTGCTTTCCGCCGACGGCAGCGAGATCCTCACGCATTACGACACGGACAACAGTCCACTGCTCGACGACGAAATAGAAACCCTGCTCATCCATCCCTTCACAGGCGTGGCCTATATCGCGACCCGTCGCGGACTGTCGAGCCTGGCCACGCCCTACGTGCAGCCCGATGTGACATTCACGGAACTGCGGGTCGGACCGAATCCCTTCCGCCCGGGCATCGACGAGCGGCTCAGCATCGACGGCCTTGTGGAGGGATCAGTGATCAAGGTGCTTTCGGTCTCGGGCAAGCGCATCGCGGAAATCGCGACACCCGGTGGACGCGTGGGATTCTGGAACGGCCGCACCGACAGTGGGGAACTCGCCGCGACGGGAGTGTATTTCATCGTCGCCGCAGCGCCCAACGGTTCCCAGTCCGCCGTAGCGAAAGTGGCTGTCGTACGGGAGTAGGCAGCTTGCAGAAGGCAGTTACCGAATGACGACGATGCGCGCTGAGGAGCCGCCGTCACCAGAAAGTCGCAGCAGGTAGGGGCCTGACGGGAGACCGGTGACATCCATCTCAAGACCGTATGCACTGCGATCCTGGACGGGCATCGCACGGACCTC
>JAGTUZ010000105.1 GCA_018224415.1 Bacteroidota bacterium
CCCTGTATGAAGAATTCCGCGTCCGCACCGATCATCGAGCCGTTGTGCTCGATCAGATCCCAGGGATAACGGAGCATCACGCCCTCGACCTGCGTGACCGGTGTCTCGAAATCGGCAAGGTCCGGTCGCCGATGCGAACTCGAACTCAGTTCCTCGCGCAGGAGCGCGGTTTTCAACCAGTGCTGCACTTTCTCTCTCAGTCCGTCGGAAACAGCCGACGCGGCGAGCAGCACGTCCCCCGAGGCGAACAGCATGTCCTTGCCTCGAAACTCCCGGATCGCGTGTGCAAGCGGCGGAAGCAGCAGCGTCGTACCGGCGATATAGAGATCAGCCGTACCGCCGGTGTTGACCGACAGCCCGCTGCGCTCCTTCATCGCGTCGACCAACCCCATACGAGTATACAACACCAGCTCTTCGCCGGCGAAGTACTTCTGTACCCGTTCGCGTCCAGTGAACACGCCGCAGCGCAGGTCAAAGTCCGGTTGGAGGTGCGTCAGGGGAAAAAGTGTGGAAATCGAAAAATTTTCGAATAGACAGATTGCCATAAATCACTTGGATGAGCTACGCGATAATGTACGATTCTGTAGAAGCAATGACAAGAGCATTGCACCTACGTGGCACCCGCATGGTGCCCGAACAACACGCCGTTGTAACAACACGCCGTCATCCGGACCTCCGGCGGACCGCGCTGCGGGCCTCGCGGGCGCTCCTCGCCGGGAACCTTGCCGGGAGTCTCTCCGGGGGCCTGGCCGGGAGTCTCTCCGGGGGCCTGGCCGGCGGGACATTTCGCACCGCCAGTACCCGGGACTACTCCGCGTGATTCGGCAGCAGGTACTCTTCCTCCGCATAGAGCTTCATGCGGAAGAGCAGGCCGCGCAGCATTTCACGATACTCATCGACCTCGGGAGCGAGAGACACGGTTTCCTTGTACTCGATGAAGGCGTCGGAATACAGACCGCGTTTCTCGAAGTAAATCGCGCGGATCAAGTGCAGGGTGACGGAATCGGCGCCCATCGCCGTCAGTTCCTCGTCGAGTCTCGTCAGTTCCTCGCGTACTGCGGCGATGGTGTCGGCGGGCAGGATGCGGAAACTCTGGATGTCGCTATCCATGCCATCCGAGAGCCGCGTGATGCGCCAGAAATATTCACGATCCTCCTCGAGTGCCGGTAGGGTCTCCCCTTCGTACTGGAGTCGGTGCTCCTCCACCGAAGCACGGGCGACGACATCGAAACCGTCGTCGAGCAGCAGGAACTGGTATTCTCCTGCCTCGCCTCCGTCTACCCATTCGAACAGCGGCTCCGTGGTCATGACCACGTTTTTCGGAAAGACCGCGGAAAACACCTCCGTGTTTCCGCGCACGGCGCCGAACACCGGTTCGTCCTGCCGCGAACGCGTATTCTTCACCTGTGCCGCCGCGTATTCGAGAAGCCGGCCCGATGCGCTGCCTTTCGCCGGGGCAGTCTGCGAAGAGGCAAGCTGCGACAGCTTACGCGTGCTGTTCTCGTCGATGCTCAGCAGCCGCTTCCCCGCAGCCATGATCTTGACATAACTCGCGAAGGCAGTACGTACAGTATGCTCCTGGCCAAGTACGTCCCCGACCTTCACTGACTGCCAGACGGACTTATTCCCAGGAGCCTTGGCCTCGACCTTGCCCTTGAGACTCATGACAACGAAGCCATCCTGGGCGGCGAGCGGCAAGGCAAGGAAACAGAAGGCGAGAAGGAGAAGCAATCGTATCAGTTTCATCAGACATTCCTTTCTTTTATTCCAGGCAGCGGTTCGTTCCTGGCTGCCGGCTCTTCGTTGATGCGGATTTGCGCTTCGTTCATGCCGGTTTGGCCTTCGTGCATGCGACCCTGTCCATCGTGCTTCCTGTCTTCTTGTTCCGTCTCGAGGATGTGCAACTCGAGTTCACGCAGTTCCATCATCGCACGCACGGAAAGGGCCGGTTCGCAATTGGGGGTTGGGCCGAGATACGCGGGCAGCAGCGATGTGCCATGCTGTTTCCGCAGAAGCCCGGCGAACACAAAAAACTCGGGTGTGCGGTGGAGCTTGCATTCCGTCCATTCACAAAACGGTGACAGGCGGACAATCTCGTGTGAAGGACGGGAAAAGGTACTGTACAATCCGGGATTTTGTTCCCCGGGAATTTCACGCCCCTTCGCCGGTTCGGTCGCGCCACTGATCGAGAGTCGCTGAATTCCGCCATCGGAGTCACGGACGAACAACGGATGTTCCATCACGTCGCGGAAGGTCTTCCGCCACAGGTGCAGCACATGCGGCAGCATCAGCTCCCATTCCTCGAAGGAATCGAATTCGTTGTACCCGGGCAGTTCCGTGGCAAGATACATCTCCCGCATGCGGCTGTCGCGCAGTTGCTCGTCCTTTCTGCCCGAAAGAAAACGCAGCGTGTAGCGCAGCGCGGCGCTGCGCCTGCTCTCGTCACCGCAAATAGCGGCGGCTTCCGGCAGCCACCGCTTCCATGATTCGACATCGGGCAGAAAATCCTCGGGGCGGATGTCGCGGCCTTCGGCACGTGCTTCGGCCACGCGTTGCGCCCAGGCGTACTGCACGAGAACGATGCCGCTGTGCTGCAGACGCAATCGAGCGGGAAAGGGCTGGTCGTCTTCGAATGCGTGTCTGAGAGCACGCGTGACCGGATGTGCTTCCCTGCCAAACTGCCGGACAACACGTCGATGCAGCAGGAAGAACTGGACTTTGGTTGTCAGCGCGTTGGCGGGAATAAAAAGCAGCACGGCCGTGGCCATGAGGTGGTAGCTGATCTTGACGTCGAAATAGAAAAACGCGATGAGTGGGAAAAAGAACACCATCACGGCCTCGGTAAACAGCATCGTCGTGATCAGCATTCCGACGCCGAAACGGCTGTTGGGCTTGGTGCGCAGCACGCGGTAGACTGCGATGCTGGCATAGGAGAGCAGGAAGACGAGCAGCCAATCGCCCCAGGCGGGCACTGGCGTGATGAAGTCTCCCTGCAGCAGCATGTTGACGATGTTCGCGTGAATGAGCACGCCGGGCATGTCGGGACCCTCGACGCCGATCTTTTTTCCCATCGGTGTCTTGTGCGTGTCACCGAGATAGAACAGTCCCCCCTCGTTGACGAAGCCCACCAGCACGATGGCGTTGCGGAAGAAATCGCCGTCGTACATGCTGCCGAAAACCACGTCCTCGATCGGCACACTCTCGAATTGAAAGTACGTCCCGGTGTAATAAATGATCTGCGGTTCGGGCGGCAGGCGAAGCAGGTCCTCCACGGCATCCGGCGCGGCGATGGAGAGCAGTCGCACCGGCAGGCTCAGCCATTCCTCCCCATCGACCCGTGTCCGCGGAAGGAAACGTCGCACCACCCCGTCGTCATCGGGCACGAGATTCGCGAAGCCGTACTGCGCCTGCGAGGCGCGCACGCGTGGATCGAGTTCGAACGCGGACTGCATTGTCCGATGGTCGAAGCCGTTGACGACCACGACATTCGGCAGCTCGTGCAGCGCCTCGATGAGCGCCTCGGCCTCGTCCTGCCGCTCCGGCGGGAAACGCTCGAAATGCAACCGGTCGAAGATGGCGTCCACCCCGACAACCGAAGCGCCCAGCGCATGCAGCTTGCGCAGCAGCAGGGCGATCATTCCGTCGGGCACCGGAGCCACCTCGCCCACATTGATCACCTTGATGCGCGGATGCGGGAATTCCGCATCCTTTACCGCGAATATCGCGTCGAGGCTGACGTCTTCGATGTTCAGGAAGTCGATGCGGTCGAGGATGGGATTGAGGAAGGAGGTCTCGTCGGCCTCGGGCAGGTTGTCACTGATCACCAGCATCAACTGCACCGCGGCCAGCACCGCCAGCGAGGCGATCAGGTATTCCAGGCGGAAGAAGTACTGGAACAGGTGCTTGCGCATGCGACGGACCGTGAAGGTATGGCGGAATAATCAGAAAAGTATAGCCCTTCACCCGTCCAAAAACAAGAATTCGTCAGAACCCGTCCGTGAGGTCGAAGCCGAAGAGCACGCCGAAATACCAGCGCCATTCCTTGCCGTAGGTGACGGGGTCAAACTGGAAGGTGCGCGTGAAGCTGTCGAGCCCGTAGGCGCCGCTGAAGAAAACGCGCGTCGGATACATCGAGAAGGAAAAACTCTCGAGGCGCAGCTCGAAACCGATATCCTTCTTGAGTCCCTGCGCGGTGAACTGCTCCGGCGCCATCACCGCGTCGCCGATGTCGAAAAACACGCCGGCGTACAGCTTGTCGAAGAGAATGTGCCCCAGCCGAAGATCCATGCTGCGGAAAATCGGGAAGCGGTACGTGAGCTGCGCGGTTGCCAGCTCGTTGCCCCCGAGGGCGTAAAACGTGTAGCCCTGCATGCCCGTGATGCCCCCGGCGTAGAAGTTGAAGAAGTCGTCCACTTCCTCGCCAAGGATGGTCGCTCCGCGCAGTCGCAGCGTGAGTGTATGACCGGCGATCGGCAGCGGTACCGCGCCCATGACGGAGGCGTCGAAACGGTGGAAGTTGAAATCCGTGTACAGCGGCACGAGCATGCCGGTATTGCGATCGATCTCGTAGTCCCCGTCGGGATTGTAGTTGTTGAACTCGTAGTTGTACTGCAGCGAGAAACGCACACCGATAGGATTGATCTCGCGGTCACGTGTCGGCAGGATTTCACGGTAGCGGAATAATGCGCTCAGATCGTGTCCGACGAGGTACAGGTTGTCACTCGCAGGGATCAGCCGGTCGTTGTCCGGGAAACGGAACTGTCCCAGCGTCGATGTATAGCGGTTGTGCGTGTAGCCGACTTCGAGACGCATGTGGTTGTTGGCGATGTTGTGTCCGAGCCGCGCAGAGAAGGCCAGCAGATTGAAATCCAC
>JAGTUZ010000106.1 GCA_018224415.1 Bacteroidota bacterium
CCACGCGTTCCGGAGACGCCTTCCTGCTCGATGCGCGCGTGGAGAAAGGCCGCGTGCTGGCCTTCGCCGTTTCGCCCAACCTGCGCTGGTCGGATTTCCCTTTCAAGGGACTGTTCCTTCCGCTGCTCAACCGGTCGATGTTCTATCTCGCGGCGCGGGAGGACAACGCCATTCCCCTCGTCGTGGGGGCGTCCACCGAAGTCACCGTCACGGAAGCGGTAACTGGCGATGAATTGTTCGAACTGCGCGGCGACGATCAGGCGGTCGAGCGTATCGTGCCCAAGTCCCTTCCGTCCGGGCTCGTCTTTCCCGTGACCTCTCCCGCGCAACCCGGGCTGTACACGCTCAACGCCGGCACAGAGGTGCTCCGCGCCTTGGCCGTCAACACCGATCCCGTCGAGGCCGACCTTGCACGGGCCGACGGGCAGCAGCGCCGGGAATTCTTCGCGCGCCTCGGCATCACGCAGGTGTCCGAACTCGCCCGCGAGGCCAACGTCGCCCAGGCCGTCACCGAGCTGCGCTACGGCGTGGAGCTGTGGAAATACATGCTCGCCCTCGCCATTCTCTGCGCCATCGCCGAGATGCTCATCGCCCGCGAAAGAAAAAACCCCGAAGACACCAAGACACAAAGTTAGTACGAAGGCTGTATTCATTTTGACCGACCACAACCCCACATACGAAGAAGAACCCTTCGACGAAACCGAAGAACCCTTCGACGACGAACCCTATATCGAAGAGCCCGTCGAAGAAGAGGAGGAAGAAAAGAAATACGTCAAGCCCTCCGAGCGCGTGTTCGACACCGCGAGGAAAACCGAACGCGTGATCCTGGTCGGCGTGACGCGGCCTAAGTCGCAAATGCGTTTCGAAACCGACGAACATCTCGACGAACTCGAGCTGCTGACAGAGACCGCCGGCGCGGACGTGGTGGAGAAAATCTACCAGAACCGTTCGTCGATCAGCGTCACGACCTTCATCGGCAAGGGAAAAGCAGAATTTCTCGCACAGCGCTGCGAGGACCTCGACGTGCAGACGGTCATCTTCGACGACGACCTCTCGCCCGTGCAGCAGCGCAATCTCGAACGTTCGCTCAACCGCAAGGTGCTCGACCGCACGGCGCTCATTCTCGATATCTTTGCCCTACACGCGCGCTCGAACGCCGCGAAAACGCAGGTCGAACTCGCGCAGCTGCAGTACATGCTGCCACGGCTGACGCGTTTGTGGACGCATCTTTCCAAGCAGTTCGGCGGCATCGGCACCAAGGGACCCGGCGAAACACAGATCGAAACCGACCGTCGCATCGTGCGCGACCGCATCGCGCATTTGAAAGAGAAGCTCGAGCGCATCGATCGGCAGCGGGCCACGCAGCGCAAGGGACGCACGAACATCACCCGCATTTCCCTCGTGGGCTACACCAACGTGGGCAAGTCCACACTGCTCAACATGCTCACCGGCTCCGACGTGCTGGTCGAGAACAAACTCTTCGCCACGCTGGATTCCACCGTCCGCGCAGTGGACATCGAAGGACGCGAGCTGCTCGTGTCCGACACCGTCGGCTTCATCCGCAAGCTGCCCACGCGACTGATCGCCTCCTTCAAGAGCACGCTCGACGAGGTGGTCGAGTCCGATATCATCCTGCATGTGGTCGACGTCTCTCACCCGTATTTCAAGGAGCAGATCGAGGTCGTGCGCGACACGCTCAAGGAGCTGCAAGCGGACGAGAAACCCACGATCATGGTGTTCAACAAGATCGACATGCTCGATAATCCGGGCGCAATGTCCGGTCTGAAAAGCGAGTACCCCTACTCCGTTTTCATCTCCGCCTCGCGCGGCATCAACGTCACCGAGCTGAAGGGAGCCATCCTGCTCATGGCCGAGGAACAGCATCGCGAAAAGGAATTCGAGATCCGGCCGCCCGACTTCAGCCTCAGCGCGGAATTCCACCGCGTCGCCCGCATCGTCGAAGAGAAGTACGAGGAAGACCACATCCGTATCCGCTGTATCATTCCCGCAGACGTCGAACAGCGGCTGCTGAAAGTACATGCCGATCGTTTGCGTCTCGTCTGAAAAGGCGCACCCCGAAGGGGTGCCATGTCATGGCCCGGGGCTTCAGCCCCGGGGGAAACGGCACCACTCCAAACAATACCCGCCCTGAAAGGGCGGCACACAGGATTCCCATGCACCGACTCGTTCTCCTGGTCGCGTTTTTCCTGCTTCCTGCGATCTGCGTCCTGCATCCTGCGCTCTCCCACGCCCAGGGCGTCATCTCCGGCACTGTGCAGGAGGCAGGGTCGGGCGAGGCGGTGATCGGTGCCAACGTGCTGCTCGCGGGAACGGGCAAGGGCGCGGCGACCAACCGGTATGGATACTTCGCGGTGGCAGGACTCGCAATCGGAGAATATACGCTCCGAATCTCTGCTGTAGGGTATCAGACAGAGACGCGCGCGGTCACGATACGCAACGGTGAGGCGGTGCGCCTGCTCGTCGAACTGCAGCCGTCAGTGATCGAACTGGGCGAGGTGAGCATCGAGGCCAGCCGGCAGGAAAGGGAAGCGCGTCAGATATCCTCGGTGGACGTACCCATCGAGCAGATCCTGCGCCTGCCGTCACTGGGCGGCGAAGTGGATCTCTTCCGCGCGCTGCAGCTGCTTCCGGGCGTGCAGGAGTCGTCCGAGCTGTCGAGCGGCCTGTACATCCGCGGCGGCAGTCCAGACCAGAATCTCGTGCTCCTCGACCGCATGGTGCTGTACAATCCCTCGCATCTCGGCGGCTTCCTCTCCACCTTCAACGCCGAAGCCATCAACCATGTCACGCTGATCAAGGGCGCCATGCCCGCTGAATACGGCGGACGCCTCTCCTCCGTTGTCGACGTGACCATGCGCGAAGGCGGACGCGACCGCCTGCGCGGTGCGGGCGGCGTCAGCATGATCGATTCGCGGCTGACGCTCGACGGACCCATCAGCGACGACGTCACCTTCATGATTTCCGGCCGCCGGGTGTATCTCGACTGGCTGGTGGAGCTGATGTCCGACGAATCGCTCCCGTATTATTTCTACGACCTCGTTGCCAAGACCAACATCCGCCTTGGCGAGAATGACCGGCTGTTCTTTTCCGGCTTCTTCG
>JAGTUZ010000107.1 GCA_018224415.1 Bacteroidota bacterium
CCCTACCGCAACGGCATGCCGCATGGAAAGGAAACGGTGTGGCACGAAAACGGCCGCAAGCGCAGCGAGGTGACGTATCGCAACGGCCGGGAACACGGCGTGCAGACCGCGTGGAATGAGAATGGAGAAAAACTATCCGAAATATCCTTCAAGGATGGCGTCGTCGACGGCGATGCCGTGCGGTACTACGCGTCCGGTCAGAAGCAGACCGTGATACCGCATCGAACGGGTCGTCCGCACGGGACGCGTACGGACTGGTACGAGGACGGGAAGAAACGTTCGGAAATCCGTTACGTAAACGGGATGCGGGAAGGGCTATCGACGGAGTGGGATGCGGAAGGGAGGAAGCGCACCGAGACCCCCTATACAAAAGGGCTCAAGCATGGGGAGGCCAGGTACTGGGACGATCAGGGGAAGCTGTCCGTCACGCGTTGGAGTGAAGGGAAACAACTGCCGTAGGTCGTCCTCGTGGCGAAAGGCATGCCGGGTGGCGAAAGGCATGCCGGACGCGTTCCCGCATCCGGCACACCATCGCGAAATTCCTCAACTATTCATGAACGCACGCACCGACTCCTCGCTCTCGGCGATGTAGACGATGTGCAGGCGCGGGACCAGATCGGCGTTGTTGAGCAGCGTCTGGTCGTAGATGTATGTCGGTAGCGACCGGATGTCTTTCGCGCTGTTGATGTAATCCTCGACTTTCGCGATCACCTCGTCCGAAATCCAGTCACAGAATTCCCGGCGCACGGCCACGTGTGTGCCGTTGACGATGGCGAGGTGGAAAAGGATGTTGGCGTACTTGTTCGAGACGGCGGGGATGCGGTCGCCCTGGATGGCGCAACTCGGTACCTCGGTCAGGATGGCGTTGTTTTCTTCGTCGTGGTCGAGGCGATAGAAGCGAAGCATGGGATCTCCTTGTGAATCGGTCAAAACAGGCGGAACCGTTCCAGTAACTTACGTTTCCCGTTTTGCTTTCACAAATCGCGACGGTTTCCCTCGCGTCGCAGGGCATGCAAGAACATGATGGGAGCGAAAAGGAGGGTGTACTCCATCACCGTGTCACTGACGAATTCTCCACCCGCGAGAATGCGCGGCACGAGGATGAGAAAAACGTAGACCAGTGGTCCGAAGATGACGCCGAGCAGCACCCAGTACACGTTTTTCCGCTCATGGGCGTCGCGGATAATCAGGGCCGAGTGCTCGAAGTTGGCAACCGTCGCCAGCAGGCCGACGATGATGAAGACATCGTTGACCATACCGTGCAATGCGACGTAGGGCGTCTGACCGACGTGAACGCCGAACAGGAAGATGGCGGCGAGGCAGGCGAGCGAGGTGATGACGCCGAACACGGCCACGATGGTGAACGCGACGCGGAGGCGGCACAGCGCCGTCCCCTTCTCGCGTGGATAGCTGCAGCTGAAACGAAAAAACAGCGCAGGGACCGTCCAGATGCCGACGTCGAAGACGGCACGCAGGAGGAGATTGAGCGCCGGGCCGTGGACCGTGAGCGTGCCCCAATCCGTGAGGACCATCGCCGCCGTGGCAGTGGCCACTCCCAGCAGGACGGGAGCGTAGCCGCGATCGCGGTAGCGCAGTGTGACAACAAGCGCGAACAGCAGAAACACCGCGCCGACGGACAGGTACGTGGCCATGTCCAGCGTGCTGAAGCGCCGTACGAGAACGATCTCTTGCTGCGTACCGCTTTCACCGGTCACGACGTTCACGGTGTCACCGGCACGCCACTCTGTGAGAAGCCATGAAAGATTCGTGGAAGCGGATACCGGGTCTCCCTCGAAACGTATGATGCGCGGCGCGGGCGGCGCATTCTCGGATTCGTACTGCATCAGCATGTAGGGGCGCCGGAACTCCGCGGGCAATTCGGCCGCCTCGCGCTTCGAAAGCATGTTCAGCCCCGTGAGCACGACAAACGCCAGGGCCGTGGCAAGGATCGAGCAGGTGCGTCCGCGTTTGAGCTTCGACGGAATCATGATCACCTCTCCATGGAATTCAACACAGAAGTTCCAGTCCTTCCGCGGTCCGTTCGATGGAGCAGGGGACGTGTCCGCAGGCGTCGCCGTCATGCTCCACGTCGGCCGGGGTCGGATGCGACGGGATGTCGATGCGCGCGCAGGCGCGAAGGGAAAGTTCAGCGGAATCGTCGAACGGTCGGCCGCTGTAGATCTTCCGAAGGACCGAAGGCAGAGAGCCCGCGCGCAGGTCACGCAGGGTCATCATGTAGAACAGTCCCCGCTCCCGCATGGCTGCGTTGTGCACGCGGATGCCCGAGGCGATGTATTCCGTTAGTCCGATCGAAATGTTGTAGACTCGTGAAAGCAGCACTTCCTCCCCATCCACGAGCAGACGGAAATCCTCCGGTTCATGGCTGCGCAGTACCTGGAGCAGGGAAAGGAAGGTTCCGAGACGGTCGCCGAAACGCCCGCGGATGCCGCTGCTGGCCCGCGTGGCCAGCGCCGCCCCGAGGCCGATGTTGGCACAGCAGACGAAGCAGCTGTTTGCGTGCGGAGATGGCACTCCCCCCGCCTCCCCGGCTGGAACCCTGTCGTAAGCGTGGAAGCGAATCTGTCCGACCGGGATTGAACGGACGCGTCCGCGCAGCAGGACCTCCACCGCACCTTCCGGGTCCAGAGGCAGGCCGTAGCTGCGGCAGAAGTCCGGACTTGTACCGGTATGCACAACGCCGAAGCGTGCCGAGGAAATGCGCCTGCCGTCTCCGTCGAAGAAGCCGTTGAGCACCTTGTTGATCGTGCCATCCCCACCGATGGCCACGACCGCGTCGTAACCGGCGAGATTTGCCTCACGGGAGAGGGAAAACGCCTCTTCGAAACGGCGTATTTCCACATCGTCGATCACGGCGCCGCCGCGGGAGAACAGGGCGAGGCATCGCCGTGCGCGTGCCTCGCCGCGTCCCGCGCCGGCATGGGGGTTATGGATGACACAGTATTTCATGTCAGGCCACCAGCGCGTTGTCATACAGGTTGTGGTGGATGCCGTCAAGAGCGGTGCAGACATAGGCGATCGTGGACTCGGCGAGATTCGCGCCAGCGATCATGCGCACGCGGCCCTTGTTTTTCGGCACGGACGGAAAGACGAAGGGCGTGGTGAGCACGCCACGCTGCATCAAGGCCTTGGAGATGCGCACGGTTTCCTCTGACGGACCCGCGACGATGGAGTTGATCGGTGCTGCGCCGTCGACAACGGTGAAACCGGCCGCGCGCAATGCGGCACGGATGGTGTCACGATAGCGGTACACCCGCTCGATGCGATCGCGGTATTCCAGTTCCAGGATGTCCAGCGTCCGCAGCAATCCGCTAAGGATGCACGGCGCCACGGCGGTGGAGTACACGAGATGGGAACTGAGGTAGCGCATGTAGTCGATGACACGGCGGGGTCCGCCCACCACACCACAGTTGTTGGCGATCGCCTTGCCCAGGGACGTCGTGTACAGGCCGTCGTAATCGGTGATGCCGCAGTGGTCGAGGATGCCGCCGCCATGGGCGCCGAGCACGCCGATGCCGTGCGAATCGTCCACCACCGGGGTCGCCCCGTAGCGCTTGCACAACGCGTTGATCTCCGCGAATGGCGCGATGCTGCCCTCCGTGGAGAACACCGACTCGGTGACCACGAAGACATGCGCGTACCCGGTTTTCTTCCGAAGCAGATACTCGAGCGCGTCAGGATCGTTGTGGGCGAAGGGGTATTTCGCGCAGCCGACTGGCAGGATACCCTGGATGAGCGACGAATGCGCGCCGCGATCAAACAGGACAAGATCATCCTCTGTCGCGAGGGCGGAGAAAAGGCCGTTGTTGGCCTGGTAACACGACGGGTAGAGCAGCAGCCGCTCCACTCCGATAAAGGGCGCCAGCGCGGCCTCGACGGCCTCGAACTGGTCGGTGTACCCGCCGGCCACGGGCGTGGCGCACATGCTCGTGCCGTACTTGTAGATCCCGTCGATGTAGGCTTCCTTGATGCGCGGGTCGTTGGCGAGCCCGAGGTAGTTGTTCGTCGCCATGTTGATGGCATATCGCCGGTTGACGCAGAACGGGTCGCCCAGTTCGCCGCCGATCGACGGATAGTAGATGTCGTAGCCGAGCACGCGCAGCTGCTCCTCGGTGAAGGCGCTGCGTTCGGCGAGCGTGACGGATGAAGTATTCATGACATGCCTCATTTCAGGATAGTGATCGTTGATAACAGCGCGTCCGCCGGTCCGCATCGCACATGATCACGCAGTGATTGCAGTTGCGGCAGGGTGACACGTGGTCGTTGTCCGCGCACCGCAGGCGGCGGACGAGGTCGGGTTCGCGCAGGAAGGGCCGCGACAGCGCGACGAGATCGGCGCGTCCTGCCTCGACGGCTTCCACCATCTCGCGGCGAGAGCGGACGCCGCCAACCGTGACAACCGGTATGCCGCCGCGGAGCTTCGCGCGCTCGGCGAAGGCGAGATTGTACATCGGGGCGAAGGGGCGGAACAAGGGAAGAATGCGCTTCCGGAAACAGGCGGCCTTGATCTCCGGCAGCAACGGCAGGCGGGACCGCAGCAGTGGATTGTGACGCCGTACCAGCGCGAATGGCAGGTCGCCACGGAAGATGTTGAGCGCGTAATCCATGCTCCCGCAGCTGATCTCGACGGCCGTGATCGCCTGCTCGCGCAGCCAGTCGATCAGGCGGTCGAAGTGCGTCGGGAAAAACGGCTGTCCAAGATCCGTTTCTCCGCTGATCTTGACGAGTACCGGATAGTCGGGGCCGCAGGCGGAGCGCACGCCATCGATCACGCGTCCGAGCAGGGCCGTTCCGATGCCGCTCGTCTCATCAACTCCGAACGGGCCTCGCAGGCGGTTGAGCTGCGGCAGCAGGAATTGATGCAGCAGGTAGCCATGCGCCGCGTGCAGTTGCACACCGTCGAAGCCCGCACGCTGCGCGCGTGCGGCCGCTCGGGCGAACTGTGCGGCGATGTCTTGGATCTCGTCGTCGCGCAGCAGGCGCGGACGCTCGCGGAAATAGACCGACGGCGTGCGGGTGCAGGACACCGGCCGCTCGCCTGTCCGTTCGCAGCGTGTCTGCCGTCCGGCATGCGCGAGCTGCGCGACGATTGGCGTGCCGCCGCGGTGCACTGCGTCGGTGACAGCGCGAAAGGCCGGCAGCTTCGCGTCGTCGTCGAGCCCGGCCTGCCGCGGTTGCATGGCCCGTCCCTGCCGGGAGACGAAGGTGAAACCGGTGACGATCAGCCCGATATCCTGCGCCGCGAGTTCCTCGTACATGCGGCGGTAGTCGGCGCCGGGCGTGCCATCCGCATCGGCACCGCCTTCGTAGGTGGCGGCGCGCACGATGCGGTTGCACAGCGCGAGCGTGCCGAGGCGGATGCTATCGAACAGTGCGGGTGTCATGATCAGCCATGCCGGTTGACGTGGAAATTGAAAAGAAAGGCGACGAGCATGTAGGTCAGGAAGAACAGCAGGATGCCGAGTGTCGGGTTGAACAGCGCGATCAGCGCGGCTTCCGCACAGGCGCAGGCGCGGAAATTGAACGAAAGCGCATAATACGTCACATCACCCCGGGGATTGCGGAAATACAGCCATCCGGTCCAAACCTGCAGCAACACGGTAAGCGCCGCGAGCAGGAGAAACACGCCGTTGAGCGCAATGGGCCACGCGTCGAAGGCCGCGTATCCCGCGACGAACACCACCGACGGAAGGAAGGCCGCAAACAGGGAGGCGTACCGAGAGCGCTGCAGGCCGTAACGCACGACCAGCGTCTGCTTCCCCGCGGCCTTGTCGCCTTCGTAGTCTTTGAAATAGGTATAAAACGTCATCACGCCGTTGATGAGGGCAACGAAGCCAAGCATGCTCGTCCGCGCCGTGGTGAGGATGGAGGCCTCGGAGGGACCTGAGGCCATGAAGCCAAATGCCGCGCAGCAGGAGATCATCACCCCGAAGACGACGTTGCCCCAGATGCCATGTCCTTTGGCGTACTCATAGACGACGTTGAGTGCAACACCCGCTACGAGGGCAACAACGGACAGCGGTTCGAGGAAGAACCATGCCACCGCGCCGGCCCCGGTCATGAGGACGGCCGAAAGCAGCAGTGCAAGGCCGGGATGCAGTTCGCCCGTGACCATTGGCCGTGCGGGGGCGTTGATGCGATCCTCTTCCAGCCCGAGCCAATCGTTGACAATCTGGTTGATGCCCCAGGCGAGGAAGAGAATGACGAGGATCAGCGCCATCTGCAACGGAGGTGTCGGTCGCTCCACCGAGCGGAGGACTTCCGACAGCGCGATACGTCCGGGCGCATGCGCCACATACTGGTAGTACGTCACCCCCACGAGTCCGGCCAGGCCGGTGATGAAGGAATAGTACAGGCGCATGGACTTCACATACGCACGGAAAAACGGTATGACGGCTGACGACTTCATGGTTCATTCCCGCGCACGGTCGCTGCTGTTCCGGTGTGCCACATCCGCATGGGCGTAGAAATCAGGGCAATCGCCGCGCCGCCACTGCGTGTACACGCGCCGCGAGAGATCCTCGTCCAGAGGCAGCACCTCGCTGCCGCTGGCCACGCGCAGCGCGTGGATGTCGCGTGCGCAGGTCTCGCAGAGCCAGCGGTCGCCGGGGATGTCGAACACCTCGCGCATGCGCCGGTAGATGTCGTCGAAGTCTTCCCGCTGGACATTGCCGAAGGAGATGTTGAGGAACTCGCATGGCTGCACGTCGCCCTTGGCGTTGATGTAGAAACGATCGGTGCCTCCAGCGGTGCAACCGAACTGGTCAGCGCGTTCGTCGTGGATCTGCGCGGCGATGAACGGATAGTTGCGGTAGCGCCTTTCGTTGTTGTAGCGGCGGACCAGCCCTTCGACATGCGCGAGATCCGCATCCGAAAACCGTTCGAGGTCACTGCCCAGCCAGGCGCCCGAGGGTTTGGGCTTGATGAGCTGGATGATGGTCACACCGAGGGATCGCGTCAGTTCCAGCAGACGCTCGAAGGTGCCGTCGTAAAAGGCCGGCCGCAGCAGGCAGCTGTTGACCGCGATGTCGATGCCCGCCTCGCGGCAGTGCCTCATGCCCTCGATCATCGTGTCCCACGCATGCGGACGCCCCATGAAGCGGTTGACCGTTTCCGGGTCGGGGGAGTGCAGGGAGAACATCACGCCCTTCATCCCCAGCGCGCGCAGCGTGCGCAGGCGTTCGGCCGTGATTCCGTCACCGGTGGAGTTGACCCATATTTCCCCGGTCCCGACCGCAGCGCAGACCGCCTCCAGCCTGTCGTAGGCGAGGAATGGATCGCCGCCTTCGATGTTGAAGAAGGCGACTCCCATGGCGTCAAGACGACGCACGACGTCGACAAGCAGGTCGATGGGCAGGTCCGTTCCCCTGTCGTGCTTCTGGTAGCAGTGCTCGCAGCGAAACCGGCAGGCCTTGGTCACCGACAGGAGTACCGATATGCAGGGCTGCTTTCTGCCCACAGTGGCGACCTTCGAACAGGCCTTGTAAAACGCCTTCGACGGAAAGCCCGGCACGTAGAGGTTGATCTTGGTCGTGCCACTGGTGGTGACGTACTTGTTGTCACACATTTTCGAGAGGAAATACAGTAGTCGCTCGAGAAAGCCGGGGAAGACCCGCGCGGGCATGCGCCCGGCGATGACCTCGCCGAGGAAATGGGCGAACACGCGGAGCTTGATGTACTGGTTCAGCAGTGAGCGGCGGATTCCGATATGGAAGGTGGCGGTGTTCATGGGAGACCTCGTGACATATCGCATCATGGAAGAGAGCGTCCCGAGCCTTACAGCAGGCCGCGCTCCCGGTACCATGCCACGGTCCGGCGTATGCTTTCCGGCCACGGCGTTGTCGGAACAAAGTCGAGGAGCAACCGGGCTTTTTCTCCGGAATACTCGATGTTGTCGTAAAAGGTGTTCGCCACCGCGCGGGTGAGCATTGGCGGACGTTTCGCGCGCACGGCGAGGGCCGCGGCCTCCATCAGCAGCGCGGGGGGATAGACGAGCCATTTCGGCAGCAGGCGAGGGGGACGAATGCCCGCCTCGCCGCAGAAGGTCGCGAGCAGTTCGCGCATCGATACGGGAGTCCGGTCACAGGCGATGAAGCGTTGGACGTCCGGCAGTCCTGCCTCGGCGACGCGGAAATACAGGCGCGCGAGATCGCCTGCGTAGATCGTGTGGAAGCGGTTTGAAGCGGATCCCGGAAAGAAGGGCAGTCCCGACCGCAGCGTGCG
>JAGTUZ010000108.1 GCA_018224415.1 Bacteroidota bacterium
ACTGAGCTACGTGAGCGTGGAGCGGGAGACGGGACTCGAACCCGCAACCAACAGCTTGGAAGGCTGTGACTCTACCAATTGAGTTACCCCCGCGTACGGGACCGCCTGCCTTTTCCGATTCCGTCAGGGACCGGATGCCGCACGGGCGGATGAACTCTGTGGTGGGGGTAGGATTCGAACCTACGAAGTCGTGTGACAACAGATTTACAGTCTGTCCCGGTTGGCCACTTCGGTACCCCACCGTTCTGTCTATTCGTCAACCAGAGCTGGCGACCAGACTTGAACTGGTGACCTGCTGATTACAAGTCAGCTGCTCTACCAACTGAGCTACGCCAGCAGGCCTGTCCATAAATGCGGACAGGATCACAAATATATCCTGTCTTTTGTTCAAAGTCAAACGCGGAAATGGTGCACTATCAAAAAAACTGTGGTTTTTACAGATTTTTTTTCAGGAAACTGCTGATTCGGCCGTCGAGCCCGACCCCGGCATCCAAAATATCAGTGCCGTGTCCCGCATCCTCGTAGGCCTCCACTTCCATCGACGGCGCAATCTTACGGTATGCGTCAACCGTCTCCACCGAGCGCAGGTCTTCGCTGCTTGCCGCCACGAGCAATGGGCGTGCCTTGTACCGGCGCAGGGGCTCTTCGGTGGGCAGCTCGTTGAAATAATTCAATCCGGGACTGATCAGCACCACCGCGCGCACGGCCGGGTCTCCGGCTGCGTACATGATGGCGTTGCTGCTGCCGTACGACGCTCCGACGATGCCGATGCGTGTTGCGTCTGCCTTGGGATGCGCACGCAGAAAGGCCATCGCGGCTTTCACGTCCTCGACGGCACGTCGGTCGGGCCGCACGGCGGCGCCGGTCGCGGTCCGTGTGCTGCCACCATACCCACGCATGTCGATGGTGAGAACGGTCATCCCCGCTGCCTGCAGCGTTTTTGCGAGCGCCGCGAAACTGCTCCGGTCACTGCGCCACTGATGCAGGCACAATGCCGCAGGCGCATTGTCCCCGGCAGGATATAACGTCCCGGTGATCATCACTCCGTCAGTGGTCGTGAATTGCACGTCCTCCGTTCCACCCTTCAACACCGCCGCCTTGCCGGCCACCGCCGCCGCCTTGCCGGCTGCCTGGCCTGCATGCTTGCCGGTCGCGTTTCCTTCGGACTGACAGTTGGCGAACACCAGCACCACCAGAAGTGCCATCATTGCCATGCCGACGTTTCTTCGTTTCGTGTTCTTGATCATTTTTTCCTCCGAGCTACATGTGAAACTCCACGTGTCTTTCTCCCCGGCCGCCGCCTGAACGGGCCGCCGCCTGAACGGGCGTTTCGCGAAACGCCTCTACGATTCCTCGACCATCGATAACACTCGTCCCGCGATATCCCCTGCCGACATTCCTTCCTCCACATCGACCCACCGCAACCGGGATTCCTTCCGGAACCAGGTCATCTGCCGGCGGGCGTATTGACGCGTGCCGGCCTTGATGGCATCGATGCTGTCAGCAAGGGGGGACAAACCTTCAAGATACGCCAGAATTTCCGGATAACCAACGGCATTCATCGCGGTGCAGGATCGGTCCACGCCGCGTTCGCGGAGGCGTTGCACCTCTTCGACCAGACCGGCCTCGATCATCTCTTCGACACGCAGGCCGATGCGCCGATGCAGGGCCGATCGCTCCCACCGCAGTCCAAAATGCTGCGCCTCACGTACTGTTCCGGGACGACGGACGAGACGCAGCACGGAATACCGCTGCCCGGTGAGCATGCAGACCTCCAGCGCGCGAATGATGCGTACGGGATTTTTTGTGTCGATGTCCGCTGCCGCCTGGGGATCCAGCGCACGCAGGTCTTCGACGAGTGCACCCAACCCCTGCTCGCGGATCCGCTTTTCAAATTGCGCACGCAGCGCGGGGTCGGCAGTGGGACCCTCGAACAGCCCGTCGACAAAGGCGCGGATGTACAGTCCCGTGCCGCCGACAAGCAGTACCCGCTTCCCGCGTGACCGGATCTCATCCGCCCAGCGCCCCGCATCCTGAAGAAAGCGTCCTGCGGTGTAGGTATCGTCCGGCGTGCAGATGTCGATGCCGTGATGCCGCACCGCAAGCAACTGCTCGCGTGTGGGTTTTGCCGTGCCGATGTCCAGGCCGCGGTACACCTGCCGCGAATCGGCGCTGATGATTTCGGCGTCGATGCGCTGCGCCAGCGCGATGCCGGTGTCGGTCTTGCCCGAGGCCGTCGGACCTGCGAGCACGATAATCGGTGTTCCGGTGTCCGGCATGACAGCGGCGCTCCCTGGCTGCGCCAGCCTCAGCTGCGCCAGCCTTCCTTGCCGACGAGAGGCACGAACTTGAATCCGGTGTGCCGTGTGTGAACAAATTCCTCGCCGAGTCGCTGCACGACAATCATGTCCTGCGTCGCCTTGTCCCCCACGGGAATCACCAGCCGCCCGCCGTCGGCGAGCTGGCGCAGCAGCGATTGCGGAACGTCGGGTGCGCCAGCGGTGACGATGATGCCGTCGAAGGGAGCGAACTGCGACCAGCCGATGCTGCCGTCCCCGACCTTCGAGGCGATGTTGTACCCGAGCGTCTCCATGCGTGTGCGGGCGCATTCGAGCAGGGCGAAATGCCGTTCGATCGTGAAGACGCGTGCGCCCATGTGCGTGAGAATACAGGCCTGGTATCCGCTGCCCGTGCCGATTTCGAGTACTTTCTGTCCCTGCTGCAACCGGAGCAGCTGTGTCATGAACGCCACGGTGAAGGGCTGGGAGATGGTCTGCCGGCATTCGATCGGCAGGGCTGAATCGTCGTAGGCCTTCGGCTTGAATACCTCCTGGACGAAAACGTGACGTGGGATCGCGGAGATGGCTTCAAGGACAGCCTCATCCGTTATTCCTTTTTTCCTGAGATGCTCCACCAGTTGCTGGCGTGCCAGGTCGAACTGGCGGTTGGAGAATTGTGTGGTCATTCCTGCCTGCTTCCGCTCTCTGTCCCTGGTCGAAACGGTGAATCGAAAATGGACTTCACATTGACGTTGAGTTTCCGGCGGAGGAGCTCGCGCAGCGCGTCGGGCGTGAGACCGCGCTCCAGCCTGCTGTCTTCCGCCACCGAGATGACACCGGTTTCCTCGGAGACAACGATGGCAATCGCGTCGGTCTGCTCGGTGATGCCGACGGCGGATCGATGGCGCATCCCCATGATGAAGCCCTCCATGCGCAACTGGTTGCTTAACGGAAGGGTGCAGCGTGCGGCCTCGACGATGCGGTCCTTGATCACCACGGCACCGTCGTGCAGCGGCGCCTTGGGGTGAAAGATGGAGAGCAGCAGCTGCTTGCTCACCGCAGCTCCAAGGGCGATGCCCGATTCGATGATCATGCGTACACCCGTGCTGCGCGGTATGACGATGAGCGCGCCGATCTGTCGCTGCGACATCTCCTCGCAGGCCTCGACGATGGCCTCGATCGTTTCGTCCATACTGCTGCGCACCATGCTCGACATCAGCCGTCCACGCCCCAGGAGAACCAGCAGCCGCCGGAGTTCGGGCTGGAACAGGATGATGAATGCAACCACCCACACGTCGGCCAGCGTCTTCAGGATCCAGGAGACGGCCTTGAGTTCGATGGACTGCGCAACGAAGGACCCCGCCACGATAACCAGAAGCCCGAGAAAGATCTGTATCGCGATCGTGCCCCGCATCACCAGATACAGGCGATAAAAGATGAACGTGACCACAACGATGTCGAGGATATCGGTCCACCCGACTTCAAGAAAACCAATGTTAAACAGCATGGGTCCCTCCGTTCACCGTGTCCGCCGTACGTTGCTGCCGGGCTTCGACAGACGTCCGCTCCCCTGCCCCGGCATGGGTGTTTTCGGATCCGCTGTCAGTGGCTCCCTGGAATGCCTGGTGATAACCGGCAATCGCCTCCGCGACGGTCAGGGCGTCGCGCATGGCACGCACGTCATGCACGCGGAGCACGGCAGCACCGCGCTCCCAAACGTGCAGATTGCTTGCAATGCTTCCCGGCAGCCTGTCCGGCGTATCGGCTCCGGTGAGTGCGCCGAGGAAGGACTTCCTGGAAGTACCAACAAGCACGGAACAGCCTAGCACGCCGAGGCGCGGAAGCTCACGCAGAAGCTGCAGGTTGTGTTCGAGTGTTTTGCCGAAGCCAATGCCCGGGTCGATGACGAGATGTGAGATGCCAGCGTCGCGGGCGAACGAAAGGCGTTCCTCGAAAAACGCGATCACTTCCCCCGTGACGTCCGTGTACTGCGGCGCGCGCTGCATGGTGGCAGGTGTCCCCTGCATGTGCATCAGGATGACCGGCACGCCCGCGGCCGCGGCGGTCTCCGCCATGCGCGGGTCATGACGCAGCGCGCTGATGTCGTTGATGATGTCCGCTCCCTCCGCGATGGCCAGACGCGCGGTCCCGGCGTTGCGCGTGTCGACGGAAACGGGCAGAACCGATTCGCGACGGATCGCCGCGATGACCGGAAGGATGCGATGCTGCTCCTCCGCCTCTGTCACCATAGCCGCGCCCGGACGCGTGGATTCGCCACCGATGTCGATGATGTCCGCTCCCGCAGCGATCATCGTCCGCGCCTGCAACACGGCCGCATCGATACTGTTGTAAACGCCGCCGTCGGAAAACGAATCCGGCGTGACGTTCAGTACACCCATGACCAGGCAGCGCTCATGCGGGTTGCGCATGCGGTCAGGCAGTTGCACTTTCGAAAAATGTTCGCTCGCTCGAGGCATGGCTGGTCTGGTAGTGATAAACGAGTCGCGGTCACTGCAATATCGTATCATACGACCGGCGGAAGAAAGATGCAATATTGACGAAGGGGCGCCCCGTGGGGCGCCCCTTCGTTGTCAGGATTGTTGTTGTTTCGGGCGGCGTCCGGCACGTGCCGGTGCTGCCGACGTCCGTGTTATTTCGACAGCGTCATCTGACGCGTCTGCACGAAGTCGCCCGCTGTCATGCGGTAGACATACGTGCCGCTCGGCAGATTCCGTGCGTCGAAGCTCACTTCGAAACGACCAGCCGGAAGCACATCGTCGACCGGCACTGCCACTTCGAGGCCAAGGCTGTTGTACACTGCGATGCGCACGTGACGCTCCTCGGCCACCGTGTAACGGATCGATGTCGACGGATTGAACGGATTCGGAT
>JAGTUZ010000109.1 GCA_018224415.1 Bacteroidota bacterium
GCACTTCATGGTCCCCTTCCTGCCGCTGGCCTTCTACCGCGCCAAGCGCAAGCTGGGCGTGCTGGCGGGGATCGCCGTGCTGATACTCCTCCTGCACTTCGTTGACCTGTTCTGGCTGGTGATGCCGACCTTCGGTCCCGGCGTGCATTTCTCGTGGATGCATGTGACCTCCGCGCTTGGCATCGGCGGCCTGGTGATCTGGATGTTCTGGATGCGCTTTACCGCCCATCCGGCCATTCCCGTCGCGGATCCCAAACTCGCGGACAGTATCGCACACCGCGTGTAGCGCGGCAGCGCGGCTCCGCCGCGCGCCGTATGCCGTAGGCAGTAGGCAATACGCCCACCTTCAGCCCGCGCCATCAGTCTTGAACGGTACCCGACCGACATCGAGCCTACAGCCAACAGCTTACAGCGCGCCGCGAAGCGGCGCAACGGAGTGAAAAAAACACCGCTATGTCCACAGGACAGCAGCAACATATCGCAGATACCGACACGCATCCCGCATGCTATCATTGCGGGGACCGGTGCGACGGCCGTGACATCGCGATCGGCGACCGGTATTTCTGTTGCAACGGCTGCAAGACGGTGTACGAACTGCTGGCCGCGCGCGACCTGTGTGATTATTATGTGATCGACGAGGCGCGGCAGGGGAAGACACCGTTCGACAGCGGGTATTCGCATCGCTACGACTATCTCGACGATCCGACCATCGTCGAGCAACTGCTGGATTTCTCCGACGGCGCGACACGTCTGGCAACATTCCGCATTCCGTCGATGCACTGCAGCAGCTGCATCTGGCTGATCGAGCGCCTGTCGGCGCTGAACAACGGCGTGGTGTCGGCACGCGTCAACTTTCCGCGCAAGGAAGCCGCGATCACGTGGAACAACGAAAAAGTCTCGCTGCGGGAGATCGTCATCCTGCTCGCCAGTATCGGATACGAACCCTACATCTCGCTGCAGGACGTGGCCGAGAAACGCAAGCATTCCTCCAACCGCAAGCTGTACTACCGCATCGGCGTGGCGGGGTTCTCCTTCGGCAACATCATGCTGCTGAGCTTCCCGGAGTACCTTGCGGCCGAAGGTACGATGGACCCTGTATTCGCACTCGTGTTCCGTTACCTCAATGTGGCGCTGAGCCTCCCGGTGTTCTTCTACAGTGCCAGCCCGTTTTTCGCCTCCGCCTGGGCAGGATTGCGACATCGCTATCTCAACATCGACGTGCCGATTTCCCTGGGCATCCTGGCGCTGTTCGGTCGAAGCATCTATGAAATCGTCAGCGCCACCGGCACGGGCTATCTCGATTCCCTGACCGGCCTGATCTTTTTCATGCTCATCGGACGGATCTTCCAGAAGAAAAGCTACGACGCGCTGTCCTTCGACCGCGACTTCCGCTCGTATTTCCCGCTGTCGGTTGCGCTGCGCGCGGATGACGGCGAGCACAACGTGCCGCTGACGAAACTGAAGGTGGGCGACCGCATCGTGATCCGCAACCAGGAACTGGTGCCGACCGACGCAGTGATGCTGCGCGGCGAGGCCAACATCGACTACAGCTTCGTCACCGGCGAGGCCGACCTGATCACGAAGAAAAGCGGCGATCGCATCCACGCCGGCGGACGGCAGGTCGGACAGGCCATCGAACTCGAAGTGATCAAGGACATCGAACAGAGCTATCTGACGCGTCTGTGGAACAACGACGTGTTCACCAAGGAGTCGCACGGCCGCCTGCACAACATGGTCGACCGCATCAGCAAGCATTTCACCGCCGTGGTGCTGCTGATCGCTTTCGGCGCCGCAGCCTACTGGGCCTTCGCGGATCCGGACATCATGTACACGGTGTTCACCGCCGTGCTCATCGTTGCCTGTCCCTGTGCGCTGGCGCTTTCCTCGCCCTTCGCCCTCGGCTCGGCCCAGCGCATCTTCGGCAACAACGACTTCTACACCAAGAATACCGACGCGGTCGAAACACTCGCCCGCGTCGATACGATTGTTTTCGACAAGACCGGGACGCTCACGCAGACGCGCAGCGGAAACGTGCGCTGGCACGGACCGGCGCTCGGCGAAGAGGTGCGCGCCCAGGTCAAGTCGCTCCTGCGGCAGAGCACACATGCGCTCAGCCGCCAGGTGTTTGCATCGCTCGCCGGCGACGTCACGTCTGACGTGGAGGACTACCGGGAAGTGCCCGGCCATGGCATCGAAGGTCGCGTCGACGGGCATGCCCTCATGATCGGCTCGGCCGAGTGGGCACAGCGCGCAGACGCCGCGCCGCCCGATACCGGCAGCAGTGCGGTCTACATCTCGCGTGACGGCGCGCCGCTCGGACATTTCACCGTGCCGAACACGTACCGGGAAGGCCTGCAGGAACTGGTCGCGGCGCTCAAGCCCACGTACGACATTCTCATTCTCTCCGGCGACAGCGATCGCGAGGCCACACGCCTGCGCGCGGTGTTCGGCGACGATGTGCCGATGTTTTTCCAGCAGTCGCCGGAGGACAAGCTGACCTTCGTCTCGCGCCTTCGTGCCGAGGGAAGGCAGGTGCTAATGGTGGGCGACGGCCTCAACGACGCCGGCGCACTCAAGGCCGCCGACGTGGGCATTTCGATTTCGGAGGACATCAACACGTTCTCCCCCGCCTGCGACGGCATTCTCGCCGCGCAGCGCTTTGCATTGTTCCCGCGCCTCCTGGCGTTTTCCAAAAGCAGCGTGCGCATCGTGCTGGCGAGCTTCGCCATCTCCTTTGCGTACAATCTGATCGGATTATCCTTTGCCGTGGCGGGACTGCTGTCACCCCTCGTCTCGGCCATACTCATGCCGGTGAGTTCCGTGACCGTGGTCGCCTTCACAACCGTGACGACGCGTTTCCTGGCCCGGCGGAGAGGACTGCGATGACATGTACGTAATGTTCGTGCTCATCGGCTTCAGCCTCCTCGTCGCCCTGATCTTTCTCGGCGTGTTCATCTGGGCCGTGCGCAGCGGACAATACGAAGACCACTACACGCCATCGGTGCGTATGCTGTTTGACGACGAGAAAAAACCGGCAGACAGTGGAACTCCGGCAGACGACGATAATGAACAATCGAGCAAACCAGATACACAAGAACTGAGGAGTACGGATTAATGGAAGTGGAAAAATTCCGTTATGACAACAGGATCGTGCGCATGTTTCTCATCGCCACGATCGCTTGGGGCCTGACAGGATTCATTTTTGGAATCTGGATCGCCCTGCAGCTCCCCTTCCCGGGATTCAACATCTCCGAGGCCTTCACGTTCGGCCGCATGCGTCCCCTGCATACCAACGCGGTGATCTTCGCCTTTGTGGGCAACGGCATTTTCCTCGGGTACTATTATTCCATCCAGCGCCTTCTGAGAGCGCGGAATTACAGTGACACGCTCTCCCTCATCCATTTCTGGGGCTGGCAGCTGATCATCGTCGCCGCCGCCGTGACGCTGCTCTCAGGGTACACGACGTCGAAGGAATACGCCGAGCTGGAATGGCCGATCGACATTGCCATCGCCGTGGTCTGGGTGATCTGGGGCATCAACATGTTCGGAACCATCCTCAAGCGCCGCGAGAAGCACATGTACGTGGCGATCTGGTTCTACATCTCGACGTTCATCACCGTTGCCGTGCTGCATATCGTCAACTCCCTTGAAATGCCGGCCACCTTCCTGAAGAGCTACCCGGTGTACGCCGGTGTGCAGGACGCGCTGGTGCAGTGGTGGTACGGACACAACGCAGTGGCATTCTTCCTGACCACGCCGGTGCTGGGCCTGATGTACTACTACCTGCCAAAAGCGGCCGAGCGTCCGGTCTACAGCTACAAGCTGTCGATCATCCATTTCTGGGCTCTCATCTTCATCTATATCTGGGCCGGTCCGCATCATCTTCTCTACACTTCCACGCCGGACTGGGCACAGGCGCTGGGCACGGTCTTTTCCATCATGCTCATCGCTCCAAGCTGGGGCGGCATGCTCAACGGTCTTCTGACGCTGCGTGGCGCCTGGGACAAGGTGCGCACCGATCCCGTGCTGAAGTTCTTTGTTGTGGCCGTGACCGCCTACGGCATGGCGACGTTCGAAGGACCCATGCTCGCGATCAAAAGCGTCAACGCCCTGTCGCATTTCACCGACTGGACCATCGCGCATGTGCATGTCGGCGCGCTGGGCTGGAACGGGTTCATGCTGTATGGCATCATTTACTGGCTCACGCCCCGGCTGTACGGCACGGAGCTGTACTCGAAAAAACTCGCCAACGCGCATTTCTGGCTTGGCACCCTGGGCATCCTGTTCTATGTGATCCCGATCTATTGGGCCGGCATCACGCAGGGTCTGATGTGGAAGCAGTTCACGGCCGACGGCGTGCTGCAGTATCCGAACTTCCTCGAGACCGTTCTTCAGCTGATCCCGATGTACATCCTCCGCGTTGTCGGCGGCACGCTGTATCTGACCGGCGCATTGCTCGGTCTGTACAACACCTACAAGACCATGCGTGTCGGCACGTTCATTCCCGAGGTCGAGGCCGAGGGACCGTCGCTGCGCGCACAGGTCACCGAAGACGAGAAAACGTACTGGGGCCACCGTTGGCTCGAAAGCCGTCCTGTGCAGTTCACTCTGCTGGCATTCGTGGCCATTGCTATCGGTACGGTGATCGGCAACGTGCCGATGTTTGTCATCCAGTCCAACATCCCGACCATCACCAGCGTCAAGCCCTACACGCCGCTGGAGGTCGAAGGACGCGACATCTACATCCGTGAGGGCTGCGTGGGCTGCCATTCGCAGATGGTCCGCCCCTTCCGCAGTGAAACCGAACGGTACGGCGAATATTCAAAAGCCGGCGAGTACGTGTACGACCATCCCTTCCTTTGGGGATCGAAACGGACAGGACCCGATCTGCACCGTGTGGGTCGCAAGTATCCCGACGCCTGGCATTACAGCCACATGTACGACCCGACAACCATGTCCCCGGGTTCCATCATGCCTCCCTATCCCTGGTTGATCGAAGACCAGCTGGATTACAGCGACCTCGACTCGAAGATTTCCGCGCTGCGCGCGATCGGCGTTCCCTATGCACGGGGCTTCGAAGACGAGGCGCAGGCCGAGCTGAAAAAGCAGGCGGAA
>JAGTUZ010000110.1 GCA_018224415.1 Bacteroidota bacterium
AGAGGGACGCTTCCCCATCCGTCAGCAAGATCGCTCTCATGAATCCGCATGACTGACTTCAATCGCTGATCCGTAGGTACCGCTCCGCTCCCGCACCGATCGTAAGAGGCCCTCTGCGGTGATACGCATCGCAGAACGATCACCTGCCGCTCGGCATTCCGGTGGGGGAAGGGCGGTAGGATGCGGCGATGCGCGGTAGGATGCGGCGATGCGCGGTAGTTCACGGATGGTAGCCCGTAACGGTCGTGAGATTCCTGTATTAAGGCGGAAAATCGGGATTTATCTCCATACATGCAAGCGGAAATCCGTGTCCCATGGAATGTCGCGTTGACTCATAAATGATCTCACCAGGACGCTTTCAATCCAAGGTGCATATCCTTGTCACATCACCCTCACAGCGTTTGCATTCATCGTGAATAATAAGGATATTACATTCTTTTACAGTATGTCCGCAGTGACCGACCGCCCCTACCCTTGCACCTCAAATGAAGGCGGCGCAGGCTCTGCGAAAAAAAGCGGAGTATCGTTATGACGCATTTATCACCATGCATCTATCTGTTTCTGCTTCTTTTTGGTGTCCATGCCGTCGCCATGGCACAGAACACGTTTGAACGCGCGTACGGGGGAGAACGATTCGACAGTGGATCGCAGGTCCTGGAGACCGCGGACGGAGGATTCATTGTTCTCGGGACCACACGATCGGTCAGTAATGATACCACCGACGCCTGGGTTGTCAGAACGGACGCGAAGGGAGATACGCTCTGGACAAAGACA
Organism: Bacteroidota bacterium; assembly: GCA_018224415.1. Classification (GTDB taxonomy): domain Bacteria; phylum Bacteroidota; class Ignavibacteria; order SZUA-365; family SZUA-365; genus SZUA-365. The sequence goes on from JAGTUZ010000110.1 coordinate 775, forward strand.
TACGGCGGAAATAAATGGGATTCCGGAATCGCCCTCCAGCCGGGCTCGGATGGAGGGTACGTCCTTGTCCTGTCATCGAATTCCGTCAGTGACAACTACGACATCCTTCTCATCAAAATCGATGAACAGGGAGGGACTGTCTGGTCGAAGGTCTACGGCGGCCCGCAAACGGATTATCCCCATGCAATGGCTTCGACGAACGAAGGTGGGTATGTCATTCTTGCGCACACGCTATCCTTCGGTATGGGATCCCTCGACTACTATCTCCTGAAGGTAGACCAGAAGGGCGATTCACTCTGGTCAAGAACGTATGGTGGCGTTGGATCTGATTGGGGTGGTACCGTACAGCAGACCGCCGACGGTGGGTATATCCTTTCTGGTGATACCCAATCCTTCGGCGATGAAGACGGTGATGTCTACCTTGTCAAAACCGATGCCGCGGGCGATACGCTGTGGACACGTACCTACGGCGGAGCGGGGCGGGACCGCGCCTACAACGTACAGCAGACCAGGGATAATGGGTATCTCGTCGTCGGATATACTGAGGGCCTCGGCGCGGCCGAAGAGAACGGTCTGATCATCAAGACGGACGCGGCAGGTGAGATGGAATGGACGCAGGTAATCAACGGGGATAAGAATTGTCGGCTTCTGCATGCACGCGAACTTTCTCTCGATGACTACTTGGTCGCCGGCAGCGCGTATGTGAATGAGGAGAAAGACTATGACGCATATCTTCTGCGGCTGGATGGAAGCGGCAGCCCTGTCTGGACACGGTATTTCGGAGGCACGAAGTATGATCAGGCAGATTTCGTCGGGCAGACCTCGGACGGTGGCTTCGTCTTCGTCGGAGGGACGGAATCTTTCGGTCCGGACAAGGGCTATGAAATGTACCTGGTCAAAACCGATGGCGACGGGAACGCGACCGATATCGATGAACGCCCCACGGTCCCATCAACCGTGCTCCTGCACCAGAATTATCCGAATCCCTTCAATCCGACAACGACGATCCGCTTCGAACTTCCGCGGCCGATGAACACTTCCCTCGTCGTCACGGATGCGCTGGGTCGCGAAGTTGCGCGCCTTTCCGATCAGGCGCATAGCCGAGCCGGAACGCACTCCCTGCAGTTCGATGCAACCGGCATTCCATCCGGTGTGTATCTCTACCGTCTGGAGACGGAGGATGCGGTGTTGGTCCGGAAGTTGATGTTGATCCGATGACCGGTAGCGACCCATCGCGCATGGCTGCGTTGGCCCCGGGCGTCCCCCGGGCAGTCACCGGACTGGCTGCTGATTTTTCGCCGAGGTGATCATCGCTTCGCCCGCCGCATCGCGAACGGCATCCGGCTGTGACAGTGCAGCTGGAAGCACCGCCGAGGCTGATGCATTTCTGGCGGTGTTTCCTTGTGACCAAGGCGGGCTAACGCTAAGAATCACCTGCAAAATATTGAGCAGCTGTTTTTTGTCAGGTGCATTCTTTTGTTCGCGGCGTTACAACCACCCCATGCCATTGGCCACTCCAACGCCCACGAGGAGCACGCCAGCACCGATCTTCGCCACCTGCTCCCAGCCTCGTCGCGACTCGCGACCCAGTCTCATGCCAATCCAAGTGAACAGCACCGAAAAACACGCGATGGAAGTCGCCACTGCCAGCGGGTCCGCACGACCGAGGCCGAGACTGAAACCGACCACGACGTTATCCATACTCAAACCCAGGGCGAGCAAAACCAGCCCGCGCCACTGCGTGACGTGCTTTGCCA
>JAGTUZ010000111.1 GCA_018224415.1 Bacteroidota bacterium
GCCGGAGTCTTCGGAATTCAACATTTCTTGCACAGCGGGTGGTTAGCGTTCCCGCCCCTCCCGCACAGCAGCAACGATTTCCTCGGCGGTGAGGCCCGCCGCGGGGCGGGAATTCCGGGACTGACCACGAAGGCGGTGGCCGAACGCGGCGCTACCTGCGCCGCGGCGGTGGCATGTTCTTGAACCGCGATTCGATCACGGCAAGAACGGAGCGTGCTTCCTGCGGATCGATACCGGCGGAACGCGCGGCCTCCTCGAGGTTGAACTTCCCGCCGGTATTCCAGGCTTCGACCCAGATCGCGATGAAATCATTGATCCGGTCCAGTGATTCCTGATGGCCCTGGGATACCGGTTCCTCGAAGAGATCGCGGTAGGGAATACCGGCGAGGTCGCGGCCGAGTATTTTTCCGATCAGCAGCGTGGCATTGATGCTGCCGCGGATGTCGGCTTCGATGGGGATGTCCACCCCCGCCTCGCGCAGGGCCGTGACAAGTTTTTCCCAGCCGCGGTCGGTCATCGCCGTCGCGATCAAGGAATCGCGCTTGATGTCGTACCAGGCCTCGGCGAAATGGGGTTGGCGGGACCAGTATTTCAGGCGCAGCCACGCGACGCCGCCCGCGTTTTCCAAGCTGAAGCGAGACACGATGCGTGTGACGTCGAGGCGGACGCGCTCGAGGTCGCATCTGTTGAACATGATGATATCCTTCTTGTGCACCACCACCGGATTCTGCGAGCCTCCCCAGAGTTTGAGATAGGGAATCGGATCATTCTCGACGAGCGCGGGAATCTGGTCCAGGCGGTGGACATGCGGATGCAGTTGCCGCGTGAGCAGCAGTATGTCATGGGGGAACAGTCCCCGCATCGGAAGCAGGGGTCCGTACGTCTGCCGGCACATTCCGTTGTCGGTCAGCAGCAGCAGCCACATCATCGGTGGTCCGCCGTCGTCGAGCGTCCGTGTCATCGCGGGGGAGTACAGCAGGAAATGCTCGCCGGTGCAGACATCGGACATCTCGTAGAAGTCCTTCTGCTGGTGGGAGTGGATGCGGCAGAAACTCCAATGCCAGGGACGCTCGACCTGGGTCTCGAGCCACGCGCGTTCTTCCCTGTCGCGCATCTGCATGACCATGTGTCCGCGGTACGCCCGGGCGAATCCCCCGCGTCGGAACAATCGGCTCGCGACGTACTGCATCAGCACGCGTCGATACAACTCGTCGGTTTCCCACTTCATTTTTTCCGCGTACGGAAGCCACTCGCGGTCGAAGTGCTTCTTGAGACCTTCACGGTTGTCGCAATAGTAGACGAGAAAATCATCCACGAATCTGCTGATGATGGCGCTGTCCAGCGTGCAGTGCTGGAGGATGGTTTCGTCGTTGGTCATGGGCGGCCTCGGAAAACGCGGCGATCAGTTGTTTCCTCCAAAGGAAATGAAATCCTGCGCAAAAGGAAAGTTCGCTGCGGAAATGCGTATTTTCATTCAAACATTTCGAGGAGTGCCATGAACCTGCTCGCGCAGAGCTTCGCCGCAGCAATCCTATCTTCCTTTCTCCTCATGACCATTCTCCCCGGCTGCGCCACCTTTCCGCCGGCCACGGCGACGCGTCCCGCCTACCGCACGGCGGGGGATGCCGGGGCGGTGGCGCCGGGCAGCTACACGCTTGGCGTCCGGCTCAACGACCCCTCCACCTCCGGTGACGGTGCCGCGCTGCGCGCCGACCTCGCCGCGATCATCGACGACATGCTGCAGCGCCGCGGCTTCACGCGCGTCGGGACGGACGCGGCGACCGCCGAAGCAGCGGAGTACCACATCGGTTTTTCCTATACAATGACAACCCGCCATTTCGACGAATACCGTTCGGAAACCAGCGAGCAGCATACCACCACCACGTCGTGGGAGGCGCAGGAGCGTATGCGCAAGGAACGGGAACGGCAGCGCGAAGAGGATCGGGAACGCGAGATGGAACGGGAACGCGAAAGGAACAATGAGCGAAGGCACGGCAGGAACCGTGGCGACAGCACGGTGATCGACACGGTGATCGTCGGGAAGACGGAGAACACCAAAACCACCACCACCGTCACCACCAACACGGAATTGACCCGGCATGCCTTCGTCGCGACGCTGGAAGTCGGCGACGCGCACGGCGCGATTTGGCAGGCCGACGTGCGCTGGGAGTCGGAGTCGCCGAACGTGCTTCCGCGGGCCTTTCATCCGCTCAAGTACATGCTTGCCGAACTGCCCGCCGTGCCGCGTCCCGTGCGCGTCGATCGCGTGCGAGAGGGCATGGCCGAGGCCTTCTACCGGACATACTGCGCCGGACGTCGCTTCGCCTCGCCCGCCTTGGCCTATGAAATCTCCTTCGGGGAATGGGAGCAGGCCCGCGAGGCAGTGCGCGAACCCGCCGCCTTCCAGGCGTACCTCGACCTGCTCGAATACGCGCTGCATGTGCTCCCGGTCTTTCCGGGCTACACGGATTTCAGCGACACCGATCCCGCCCGCCGCACGGAATCCTATATCCTCGGCGGGGAATATTTCATCGGCGACGCCATCGAGGCCGTGCCGGTGCTGGTCACCGTCACCGACCGCGGCGCGGGCAGCTACCGTGTCACCGACGCCCGTGTCGTGACCCGCGGCGTGTATCTCGGCTTCCTCGACGACCTCGAGCGCTGGCGCGAAGTGGTAGACGCGCGCGGACGGATCTTCGAGTGAGGGGTGTGCGCCAATGGAATCCGGCACCGTAATTTTTCTTGTCCGCTTGCCTGTTAGTGAAAATATTCGCATATAGGGACATTCATCACGCATAGTGTCGCTCCTCCGGATGGCCACGACGCCGCCGGACGTGTTTCCTTTCCGGAGACCTGCGTTCGTGACGAAGCGATGTTTTAAGTATATGATTCAGAGAGGCAAGCATGAGTGAACAGTCACGAACGATGCGGACGCCTTGCGTCCTTGCGGTGCTTTTCATCGCCCTGTGTGTCACGATGCCCGCGCACGCGCAGTGGATGCCGAGCGGTGGTCCCGAGGGCGCGGACCTTCAATGCCTGACCGGCGACGGCGCGAACGTGTTCGCCGGGACCTACGGCAGCGGCGTGTTCCGCTTCAACGGTACGACAGGGAAATGGACAAGGACGACAGCCGTTTCGAAAATCAGGTTTGCCACTGCCATCGCCGCGGGTGATGGCCGGGTGTTTGCCGGTGGTCTCGGCGGGCATGTCTACCGGTCCACCGACGAAGGGGCGAGTTGGACGGCAGTGACGCCGCCCGCGGTTTCCAACAGGCAGGCCAACGTTCTCTTTCGCGCGGACGGCCGGCTGTGGCTCGGTACGGCCGGACAGGGAATGCACTGGTCCGACGACGACGGCACCTCATGGACGGCGGTCGACGTGGGCGCGACCTCCGCGACGATCAACGCCTTCGCGGCCGACGGGAATGTGCTGTATTGCACGGGCGTGGGCGGGAGCTTCGTGTCCACGGACAAGGGAGCGACATGGACGGCGATGCAGGGTCCCGAAGGACTCTCCATCCTTGCCGCGGGCGGACACGTATATGTCGGTGACCGGGACGGCCTCTCCTTCACCACCGATGGCGGCACGACCTGGGAGGCCGTGATGGCACCTGATCTCCTTGGCCGCACCTACAGTCTCGCACTTCATGGCGGCGCGGTGTTTGCCGGCACGGGCGGAAAAGGACTGTTCCGCAGCACCAACAATGGGGCCACGTGGGATGTCCTCGCGCAGGATCTCGCATTCACGCGTTTCACCGCGCTGCACTCCGCCAGCGGCACATTGTTTGCGGGCCTGCTTGGCGCGGGCGTCTACACGAGTACCGACAACGGAGAGACATGGTCGCCGCGCAACACGGGCTTGAACGCCACGCCGGTGAATTGTCTGCTTGTTTCTGGGTCCGCCATCTGGGCGGGCTGCTACGGTACAGGCGTATCGATGTCCGTCGACGACGGCGCTTCCTGGGTGACACGGAACAGCGGCATGACGCATCGTCTGATCTACGGACTTGCCGAGGTCGGGAATTCCCTCTTCGCGGCAAGTTACGGCGGTGGCGTATTCCGCAGTAGCGACGGCGGCGCCGGCTGGGAGGATGTCAGCGCCGGGTTGACAACCACGCGCGTGTTCTCGCTGCAGGCAATCGACGGCGTGCTGTATGCCGGCCTGGGAGGCAGCGGCATCTGCCGTTCGACAAACGGTGGTGATACCTGGGAAGCGCGCAGCAAGGGAATCGAATCACAGAGCGTCTTCGCTGTGCGCCGAGTCGGCAGCCGCCTTTTCGCGGCGACATCCAGCATGGGCGTATGCGTCAGCGACGACAACGGCGCCAACTGGTCGTCGACGGGCGGCACGTTGTCCATCCGCTGCCTGGCCGTGATGGGCTCGATGGTATTTGCGGGGAGCGGGAAAAACGGAGTGCTGCGTTCTTCGGACAACGGCGCGACCTGGGTGGAACACAATCAAGGTCTGGCGGCGACGGACATTCGCGCCCTGTGGGCGGATGACGAAGTGGTGTTCGCCGGCGGCGCCGACGGCCGCGTATTCGTGAGCACGGACAGGGGTGATGAATGGGAAGACGTGACCGACGCGATGGCCGTACCCGGCGTCTACGCCCTGGCGGTGACCGATGGCTGGCTCTTCGCCGGCTCCTGGGGCGGCGGCCTCTGGCAGCGTCCCCTCTCGCAGATGATTGTCTCGGTCCGCGCGGAAGCACCGGTCGCGGATTTCCACCTGTCCGCCCCCTCGCCGAATCCCGCACGGGACCACACGTCCCTTCGTTTCACTCTCCCGCAAGGCGGGCATGTGCGCCTCGCCGTGTACGACATGTTCGGACAACAGGTCGCGA
>JAGTUZ010000112.1 GCA_018224415.1 Bacteroidota bacterium
ATGTCCCACCGGAATGTACGAAATGAATCATAAGAAACAAGTGTATCGGGTATTGATGCGCACATTACCGTCCCGGACGCGCGGAATGCGCGAAAGCGATCCACCTTCTTTCCCTCCCGGCATCTTGCTATCTTGTTCTTCCAACATCCGCGACGGCATCAGCCATCAGCCATTAGCCATCAGCCATCCCCTAACAGCCATCCCTTCATGGTATTATTCTCCGCAACGAATCTCAGCAAAGCATTTCACGACAACCCGTTGTTCGAAAACGTCGCCTTCGGCATGGAGGAGGGTGAACGCGTGGGGATCATCGGACGCAACGGGGCGGGAAAGACCACCCTGCTGCGCATCATCGCGGGACTCGAATCGGCCGACGAGGGGGAGATCGCCCACAACAGCGCGGCGAGCTTCGAGTATCTCGAGCAGCTGCCGCGCTTCGCGGGGGAGCAGCGGGTGCTGGATGCGGTGATGGACGGACGGAGGGAAGTGCGCGAGCTGCTGGACCGGCATGCCGAACTCTGCACGCTGGTGGCGAAGGACCATGACGCGGCCACGCAGCGCGAACTCGACGAGGTCACCTCGCGCATCGAACACGCGCGGGGATGGACGCTGGAAACCGAGGCGCGCATCATGCTGCAGAAACTGGGCGTGACGGAATTCGATGCCGAGGTCACGCGGCTCTCGGGCGGACAGCGCAAGCGCGTGGCCCTGGCCCGCGCCCTGCTGCGCGACCCGGACCTGCTCATTCTCGACGAACCCACCAACCATCTCGACGCGGACTCGGTGCAGTGGCTGCAGGACCGCCTGCAACAGTCCACCAAGGCCCTCCTGCTGATCACGCACGACCGCTACTTTCTCGACGCTGTCGTGCACCGCATCGTGGAGATGGAGCAGCTGCAGCTGATCAGCTTCCCCGGCAATTACGAGGATTATCTCGAGCGCAAGGAGGCGATGATCGCATCGCAGGAGTCCGAGGCCGAGCGCAACCGCTCGCGCCTGCGGCAGGAAATCGCCTGGCTCGAACGCGGCGCCCCGGCCCGCCGCACGAAGCAGAAAAGCCGCGTCGACTGGATCAAGGAAATTCAGGCCGCCCCTCGCCCCGTCCGCATCAAGGATGTGGAAATCGAGATCGGAAATTCCTTTCTTGGAAGCAAGGTCATCGACGCGGTGAACATCGGCAAGTCGATCGGCGGGCTGCTGCTGTTCGAACAGTTCACCCACCGCTCCGTAGCGGGCGACCGCATCGGCATTATCGGTCCGAACGGCTGCGGGAAGTCCACCCTGCTCAACGTGCTCGCGGGCGCGATGCCACCCGACAGCGGCAGCGTGAAAATCGGCAGCTCGGTGAACATCGGCTTCTTCCGGCAGGAAAACGACGACTTCGATCCGAGCACGAGCGTCATCGCCACGCTGCGCGGGGTGGCGGAGTACATCGACACGGGCGTGGGACGCGACCGCTACCTCTCGGCGTCGGACATGCTCAAGCGCTTCCACTTCCCGCACAAAAAACAGGGTGCGCTCGTCGGCACGCTCTCGGGCGGCGAGCGTCGCCGCCTCGCCCTGCTGATGGTGCTGATGAAAAACCCGAACGTGCTGTTCCTCGACGAACCCACCAACGACTTCGACATCCAGACCCTCAACGCGCTGGAGGAATACCTGCAGAATTTCCAGGGCTTCCTCGTCGTTGTCTCGCATGACCGCATGTTCCTCGACCGCACGGTGGAGTACATCTACTCCTTCGACGGCAACGGGAAGATCAAGCAGTATCCGGGGAATTACACCGCGTATCTCGAACGGAAGGAGTCTGAAGAAAGGAATGATGGAAGGGATGGAAGGATGGAAAAAGCCCGAGGGGAGACCGTTGATCGGAAACCCCGCAATCCGAAAAAGATGACGTGGAAGGAGGAGCAGGAATTCGTGCGGCTGGAGGAAGAGATCGCGGCGCTGGAGGAGGAGAAAACCGCGCTCGCCACAAAGATGCACCAGGCCGATGCGGACTACAGCGCCTTCGCGGCCATCGGTGAGCGCCTCAGCGAAATCGAGGACCTCATCACCGCGAAAACCGACCGTTGGCTCGAACTCGCCGAAAAACAGGAATAAGAAAAAACCACCAAGTCACGAAGACGCAAAGAAAAACACGAAGGCTTTTTGGAAATCGCACCTTGTTGAATCAGGAGCGACATCAAAAAAACCTTCGTGCCTTTTCTTCGTGTCTTCGTGACTTCGCGGTTTTTTCTTACTGGGATTCGCGGGCGAGGCGCTCGACTTCGGCGAAGAATTCCTTGCAGGCGGGGTCGTCCTTGAACCGCTGCATGAGGTTGGTGTAGCTGCCCATGATGTATTCGGTCCGCTTCATCAGCTGGGGATCGTTCATGTACTCGTCGACGGCGACCTCGAAGGCGGCGGAGCCGGCGTACTCCGGATCGATCTTGCCGGCGAATTCCATGTCGAGGCGCTGCATGGACCTGGCGAAGTCGTTCTGGATGTTCAGATACTGCCGCAGCGAGACGGCGGCTGCCTCACCGGTGGTGATGGTGTTGGCCTCGTCGGCCCATTTCTGCAGGATTTCGTAGTACGGAATCTGCAGTCCGACAGTGCGGCGGAAAATGGAGGCCTCGACCTCGCTGAGTTTCGAGAGGTCTGGCAGTTTTTCCGCGGGGACCTCGACCGGCTGTATCAATCCGGACTGCTCTTTCGAGAGGGGAATATTCACCTGCTGCCGGGCTTCGGGATCGGGCTCCGGTTTTTTCTCCCCGCCGCAGGCCGGAAGCAGCAGCACGACGGCCACAAACGGCAGGATGAAAAGGGTGAGTCGTTTCATGTATTTCCTCCGGCCTGATCCTCGAGCTTCCGCGTGGCCTGGGCCAGGTCCTCTTTCTTGAAGTTGCTGAGAATATTCACGCCGGTGGCGTTCTCGATGATCTCGTTGAGGGAGATGACCGCGTTGGGAAGCTGTCCCATCAGACCGGCGACGCTCTTGCCGCCGCCGCTGTCGATGACGGAAATCTTGTCGATGTTCAGCTTGCCCACGGTGGAGACGAGCTGGTCGATGATGTCCGGCAGCATGTTGAGCACGAACACTTTCTCGCCCTCGCCGTCGGCACGCTTGTAGGTCTCGATCATCTGGTTGAGAATATTGACATTCGCGAGTCCGTTTTCGATGATTTTCGCGGCATCGCCTTTCGCCTCGAGTTCCATGGCTTCCTTTCTCGCGCGGGCGGGTTCGATGACGTCGGCGGTGAGGCGGCGTTTCTGCAGTTCGATGCGTTCATGCTCGACCTCCTGTTCGAAAGTCACCTTGGCCTTCTCGCCGGCGACCTCGGCCTCCTTCTCTTTGATGATAGCCTCGCGTTCGAGTTCGGCCTTCTTGATGCGGAGGGCGTTGTTCTCGATTTCCACGTCCTGCTGTGCGCGTGCGCGGTTGACATTCACCGTTCGGTCGGCGTCGATCTGCGCGCTGTGGATTTCCTTTTTGGCCACGGCCTGTGCGATTTCCGCAATACGTTGCGCCTCGGCTTCGGCCTGCTCGGCTTCGGACTTTCGCTCGGCCTCGGCCGTGCGGGCTTGCGAAAGCACTTCGGCGGTCTTGCGGCGACCGATGGAATCGAGATAGCCGGCATCGTCGGAGACGTTCTGGATCTTCAACGTGTCGAGCTGCAGTCCAAGTGCCTTGAGATCGGTGTCGGCCTCCTCGATGAGGCTGCCGGCGAATTTCAGGCGGTCATCGTTCACTTCCTCGGGCGTCAGCGTCGCCAGCACGCCGCGCAGGTTGCCTTCCAGCGTGTCTTTTGCGATTTCATGGATCTGGGCCATGGACTTGCCCAGGAAACGTTCGACAGCGTTGCCGAAGGTCGGCTCGGTGCTGTCGATCTTGATGTTGGCGATGGCCTCGACTTTCAGCGGAATGCCGCCCTTTGAATAGGCGTTCATCACACTCAGATCGAGCGGTATGGTCTCGAGCGACATGCGGGCGGCGCGTTCGATCAGGGGCACGCGCAGCGCACGTCCCCCGCGGATGAGGCGGTAGCCCACCGTGCTGCCGTCCGGCATGCGGCGCTTGCGGCCGGAGAGCACAATGACTTCGTTGGGATGACAGATCAGCAGCAGCCGGCTGATCGCGAACAGGATGACCAGTACCGCGAACAGCGCGATGCCGAAAATCGTGACGATGAATTCTTCCATGTTGCGGCCTTCTCTTTTATAGTATGTGTTGACTCAACTGTTACTCTCGTTCATGTTCCCGCCGGCATCATCAAGGAAGTCGCCGCGATCGACATGGGCGACATCCCGGTCGATGGCAACCACGAACACCCTGTCGCCCGGACGCAGTACCGGCGCCTCGTCATCGGCGTCGGCATGCAGCAGGGCAAGCATCAGCACGCGCTGTCCCGCGATGGTCACGCGCACTTTGCCCTTGTACACCTTGGTCGGGGGAAGCACCACCGTTGCGGGGTGTCCGAGCAGTGCGGACACATGCATCCCCTCCCCGCTCTCGGAAGTGCGCAGATAACGCATGAAGCGGTGGCCCACGAAGCCGGCGAACAGTCCCATTCCGATCGACGAGCCAAGTGTCACGCCGAAGGGCGTACCCAGCCAGGTCAGGGCGCTGCCGGTCAAACCGAAAAACGTGGTGGTATAAATGAAATTCCGGAAGCTCAGGTACTCCGCCGCGCCATGGACACTTGGTGCCTCGCCGGCGGGCTGGACGTCGTGCACGGAGAGAATGGCAGGATGTTCGCTATCGAGCGAGGACTCGGTCGGAAGATGTCCGGCCGTATCGGCATGCACTTCGATGGCCTGCTCCGCCGCGAACTCCGTTGGCGTTTCTGCGTCCATATCGACTCCCGCGTCCGTTTCGCCGCCGAAATCCCCATGCGCATCGAGCTCGGCATGAGCATCAAAATCGGGATGCGCGTCGAGATCGCCATGCGCCTCGAGCGAGTGATCCATGTCCGAATCGGCATCGCCGCCGGTGAACAGCGAAATGGCAAGCAGCACGCCGCCAAACACCAGACAGGCCAGATACAACGTCAGCATTCCCTGCTCCTGTGCCGTGATTGGGTGTATTAAAAGATCATTACAATCCGGAATGGGGGTATTCTTACAAGTCTAATGTACGTAATTTATGATTGAATGGAATCCACGCAGTATGAGAATTTCATGGCATGCCTCACGTGCCGACGGGGATTTTGGACTCCCGAAAAAAAATTTCATTAAAGACTTGATTTTTACTGCATTTTTTTAATAAAGTACTTAAGTTAAAGATAGTAGTCTCTTTGATAGCAACAGGTTAAGAGGTTGATTATGCCATCGTCCGTTACTTCGAGACCTTTTGCCCCGCTGTTGACGCCGCTGCGTGTGCTGCTGCTGCCGGCGCTGCTGTTCCTGTTCGCGGGACAGACGGCGCAGGCGCAGAACATCACGACTGTACTCACGGTGTTTGACAATGTGGGCAACAGCACCGACCTGCGAATCGGAATCAATTCCGCCGCGTCGGATGCCATCGACGCATCGCTGGGCGAGGTGGAGCTCCCGCCTGTCACCCCGGGCACGTTTGACGCGCGTCTGATCGACAATGACTTCCGTTCGCCGTCGTTACTGGGGAACGGCGTTCTCAAGGACCTACGCGGCATTTTCACCGCGCCGCCTATTTCCCAGACCTTCGAAGTACTGGCACGGCGCGATCCAGGTGCGGCACGCACGTGGATGAGCTGGAGCCTGCCGCTCGCCACGGGCATTTCCAACATGCGCCTGGTCTCCTATCCAAATCCCGCCGTGCTCGACATCGACATGAGCACCCTGGCGCAGGTCGAACTGCCCGCGGGCACGAACCGCTATTTCATCGAGGTCACCTACGGCGATCCGCCTCCGACCCGATATACATTGAACGTAGAGATCGACCCGCCATTGAAGGGCCAGGTGCTCCGCATCCCCTTCCTGCCGGATTACGCGCCGGGACAGGGCGTGGTGCTGGTTGCGCTTAACCTGCCGGCACCGGATACCTGCTACCGCTTCTCCCACTGGTCGGGAGACGGCACGGGCACCAACAACGTGCTGAACGTTTCCATGACTGGCAACAAGACCATCACGGCGAACTACGCGCCGCGGAAATTCCCGGTCACGGTGACGGAACTCGACACCTTCGTGGTGGACGTCAATCCTCCCGACCCGCAGTGGCTGTACGTGACGCCGTCCGCCCTCGCCTGCAACGAGTGGACCATCGCCACGAGCGTGCCCTGGCTGCGGCTGTCGAAAACATCCGCGACGGGAGTGGACTCGGTCGAGGTGGAAGTCATCACTTCGGCCATCCCCTGTCCGGGCACACACGTCGGCACCATCGTGCTGCGCTCGCCCTTTCATGATCCCGAGGTGATCGAGATTCCGGTCATCCTCCGCATCGGACGCACGACGCTCACGGCACGCGTCGACGGTACGCCGTCGATTCTCAGCTGCCAGACCAAGGCCTCGGATCTGATCACGGTCACCCTGTTCAACGACGGACTGAACGCGGTGGACTTCTCGACGGCTCCGGACCTGGGCGACGGCTTCGTGCTGAAGAATCCGCACATATTCCCGCTTACCCTGCCCGCGCGCGACAGCGTCAAGATGTACGTCGAATTCGCGCCCGTGGCCGGACAGCGCGGCACGATCATCGAAAACGTCATCCTCGCCGCCGACAACTGCGGCCAGGAGATTCTCTTCAAGCTCGAGGCGGCACGCGTGGCGCCAACGGTCACGGCCGACGCCTTCGAACTGGATTTCGGACTGATCAACTCCTGTGACGTCGATCCACTGCCGCAGCGCAGCGTGACGCTCGTCAACGCCTACTCCGAGCCGGCGGACCTGCGATACACAATACCGTCAGGCTTCACACTGGCGACGGCGCCGGCCACGATCCCCGCGGGCGGCACGGTCACGGTGACCATCGAACCCGCGCGCAACGGCGCGGCAAATTTCTCCGCGACCATGAAGATCGACGCGGATTTCGGAGTGTGCGTCGAGGGCTTCAGTATCGACCTCTTCGGGCAGCGGCAGGATCCCTCCTTCTATGCCGAGGCCGCCGACACTCCTGGCGCCCTTCCGCCACAGCTTTTCGATACTACCTGCGTCGGCTCCTACTCCGCCGCGAAGAACATCCGCCTCGTCAATGACGGGACGGCGGAACTGATGATGACCATCGCGGTGGCGAAACCCTTCGAAATCGACGCGTTCAGCAACACCTTCCCGCTGGCGCCGGGCGCGGATCGCGTGGTGTCCATTCGCTTCCATCCCGAGAGCAGCGGCACCGTCGAGGAGACGCTGACCATCAGTGCGAATCTCTGCGCGCTGGAAGCGAGCGTGGAACTGCGTGGCAGCACGTTCAGCCAGCAGGTGCTGACTTCCAGCGTCACCCCCGCGCACATAACTCTTGCCAACTGCGAGCTGAGTTCCCGCACGTTGCTTCGCATCGTCAACAGTGGCACCGAACCCGTGCGCTTCACCGACCTTCCCGCCCTGCCAAACGGCTTCGCATGGGATCCCTCGGTCACGCTCCCGATCGTCATCCCGCCCGATCCGGCCAGTCCCTTCGAGGCCTATATCGTCTTCGCCCCGCCGATCGGCGAGGGAGGAAACTTCGGAGGCTCGGTGCAGTGGTTCGGCGAGCCCTGCGGTTCCACGGTGTACTTCACCCTGTCGGGCGAACGCATTCTCCCGCAGGTCAAGATCACGCCGCTGATCGCGGATTTCGGACGGATCGTTTCCTGTTCGTCGACGGACATCGGCCCGAACCGCGTGATTACCATCGAGAATAACAGTCCTCTTCCCGTGACGCTCAACGCCATTGCGCCGGCCTCCAAATACGACCTGCGGCTGGGCGCCATCCCCTTCCCGACGCAGGGAGTCAGCATTCCCGCGAATGATTCGCGCGAACTCGACGTCATTGCCCTCGCGGGCACGGGCGGCGCATTCCGCGACACGCTGCTGCTGACCATCCTCGCGGGAACAGGCGGCACCTGCCGCGAGGAGATCGCCATCGAATTGCGCGGCGAGCGGTACGAGCCGAAGTTCGTCGTCCGCGAGAACGGATACAGCACGAATTTCGGTGACGTCTGCGTCGGCGCAAACCAGTTGCGCGGATACATCGTCGAGAACACCGGCGACATGCGCCTGACCGTGAGCAGCACGGGTTTCCCGGCGCTCTCTCCCTTCCAGCTCCTGGCGACACCGTTCAAGATCACACTCGAACCGGGCGCCTACCGTGAGTTCCCCGTGCGGTACAATCCACTGCAGGTGGGACAGGACGTCGGTTCGATTCTCTTCACCTCCGATGTCTGCAACGACAGTGTGCAGTTCAGCGTGCGCGGCCGCGGTGTACAGCCCTCCTTCGCCGTCACCAACGTCATGCCCGACGTACCGCTGGAGATCCTGACCTGCGAGACCGGCGGCATGCGGCAGATCCGCGCGACGGTAACGAATAGCGGAAGCACGCCGGTCCGTGTGGTCGACGGCAGCCTTCTGCCCGAAGGATTCGCCTACGATCCACCGCAGCAGTTCCCCTTCACCCTGCAGTCCGGCGAAAGCCGCGACGTGGTGGTGCGCTTCAAGGCCACCGAGCCCGGCACCTACAGCGGCATGGTCAATCTCATCGGCGAACCCTGCGAGATTTCCGCGAGCTTTGCGGTGCAGGGCAGCGTCATGAGCACCGATTACACGATCGCCCCCGAGGCCATCGATTTCGGGATGATCACCATCTGCCCGGGAGGAACCGTGCGTCCGTCGGACATCGAAAAACTCCGACAGAAAATCACCTTCTTCAACGCCGGCGATATCGCGCAGAGCATCGACCTCGCGATCAAGCCCGCGAACGCCCCGGTGACGGTGCTTTCCCCGCTGACCTGGCCCACGGTGGTTCCCGCCGGCATGTCACAGGAAATCGTCATCGAACTCACTCCGCCCTTTGACGAGATGGCCAGACAGTTCAACGGCGTGGTCGAAGTCAGGGTCACGCGCACGCAGCGCTGCGTGCCCGAAACCCGCAGCCTGCCGTTCTCCGGCGTCCTCAACCGCATGGAATACGCCTTCACGCGTGACACCGTGCGCCGTGCGGTGGCCTGCATCACCGAGCCCGTGGAAATGGATGCCGAGGTCGTCAATCTCAGCGCAACACCCATGGAACTCGCACTGCGCATCGAAGGCTCAATGGCCTTCCGTCTCGCCGATGAAAGTGGCGTGATCTTCCTGCAGCCGCGCGAACGCCGGACCGTGCGCGTTGTCTACACACCGACGGACGGCGAAACGAACATCGCCCTGCTCGTCGCTTCCGAGACCGTCTGTGGCAGCCAGGTGGCGGTGACGCTCGTGATCGATTACGAGCAGCCCATGCTCGCCCTTTCCTGTGTGGAAGGCGGTGCCGGCGATCCGCAGATCACTACGCGTCCGGGTGACCGCATCGAGATTCCCGTCTATCTGCTTGACGGACTCCCCTGTGACGTCGACGGCGCGACACTGCGCTTCGAGCTGCAGTTCGACCGCCAGGCGCTGACGCCCGACCGCGTGATTTCCGCGCAGGGCACGGCGACCTTCACGCGTCCTTCGCCGGACAAGCTGGTTGTGAGCGTGAACGCCTTGCGTTTCAACGCGGGCGCACTTGTTCGCATCGTCATGGAGGTACTGGTTGGCCGCGAGGCCACGACCGAATGGACCGTCGCCGCTGCGGCGATGAATCCCGATATCGCCATCGTCGCCACCGACGAAGGCTGCACGGGCACGGTGAATGTGCGTCCGCGCAATGGTGTGACCACACTATCCGACCTCGGTATCACCACGCTCAATCCCCCGCGTCCCAACGTCATCGACGGCAAGAGCGGTCGGACGGCGCAGGTCACCTTCTCGCTCAAGGGCGAGAGCTTTGTCGACCTCAAACTCCATGACATGCTCGGCGTCGAGAAGGCCGTACTGCA
Organism: Bacteroidota bacterium; assembly: GCA_018224415.1. GTDB lineage: Bacteria > Bacteroidota > Ignavibacteria > SZUA-365 > SZUA-365 > SZUA-365. The sequence continues at coordinate 9,942 of JAGTUZ010000112.1, forward strand.
CAGCGGCATGCTCAAGCGCGGCACGCACAGCCTGCAATATTCGGTCTCGGGATTGCGTCCGGGCATATACTTCCTCGTGATGGATGCCGGCGGAACGCGCAGCACCCAGAAACTCATCGTAGCCAACTAAGGAGCAGACACATGAAACGATTCAGCCTACTCCTCTTCCTCGCACTGACGCTCGCCGGCCTGCAGGCCGTGCAGGCGCAGGGACTCCGTGTTGGCGACCGTGCCTGGTACACCGTCCGCGGCGGTCTCTTTCTCGGCCTCAACCAGAGCTTCCACAACGGGAGCGTTCCCCTTCTCCCCTCGGCCGAAAACGCATTCTACGCCGACGGCAACGGCAGCAACTTCATCTTCGGTGTTCACGGTGAAAAGGCGCTCACCCGCTTCGTGGTGCTGGGCCTCCGTCTGACCTTCGACCAGATGTCGGGTGCCATCGAAGGCCGTTACACCGAACCCTTCCGCATCGCCGATCCCCAGGGCACGCCCTGGGAGGTGGTCCGCGACCATAGCGTCGACTATACCCTTCAGTACCTGACGCTGGGTGGCTACGGCAAGATGTATCCGATGGGCGGTCCGGGACTCTTCCTTTCCGGCGGACTGTCCGTCGGCGCCCTCATGAAACATGACTACGCGCACACCGCCACCCTTGTCGAACCCGAATGGGCGTCCGGCAGCGCGGCGCCCGAGCAGTCCGGCGCCATCGACAACGCCAACGGCGTCCGTTATGCCGCCTCCATCGGTCTCGGCTACGACTTATACTTCCGCTACGGCTTCCTCACGCCGCAGATCATGTACGAGTTCGGCCTCAACAACGTCGTCGACGCGAAGTACGGCGACTCCTGGAAAATCAACAACCTCCGGGCCGTGGTGGATCTCACGTTCCCGATCCCCTGAGTCCATCCGCTCCCCGTGATCCGGGGATTCGGCACGCATCCGTAACACGAGACACCCCGTAACGCGAGACGCCCCGGCAGCCATGCTGCCGGGGCGTCGCGCGTTGCGATAGGCTGTACGCTTTACGCTGTACGCTTTACGCTGTACGCTGTACGCTGTACGCTACGCGATACGTAATTGTGGAAGCTGATGTCCTCTATCCAACACATGTGGATGGAGACGCTGCAGGGAACCCTTTGCTTTCTACCTTTCCCGCCGCATGTCTACTGGTTATACTCTTGAGGCTATTCACAATAACAGGGAGACATCATGCGCGACTTCAGAAAATTCGTTGTCACCGATTTATCGAGGGCACTGGCAGTCAAGGTGTATGGGATCCTGGAATCTTTCCCTCGGGATGAACGCTATGACTTCTGCCGACAGCTGCGACGTGCAGTAGTTTCAGTGGGTGCAAATATCGCCGAAGGTGCTGGGCGACATACCGACAAGGATTTTGCTCATTTCCTCTCACAATCCATCGGCTCGGCCTGCGAAGTCGAATACCTGCTGCTCCTCGCGACCGACCTCGGGTTCATCGAGGAGAAGCAACGCGCACAGATTGACGACGATATCCAGCACGTCAAGAGCAAACTCTATCGATTCCGAGAATCTCTCGGCGCAGAAAATCCGCCCCATCGATAACAGACATTCCTCAGGCGCACGGCCTCTGGCGAGTGTCGTTCACAGTCTACCCGTACAGCGTATGGCATACAGCGTATGGCGTACAGCGTATGGCATACAGCGTATGGCATACAGCGTATGGCGTACAGCCTACGGCGCGCTGCGGATCCGCCGCAGGCGGAGACGCGGCGCATCACAGCTTACGTCGCACCACTGTCTCATTCCCCGCCTTGTCCCGCACGCTGAAAGAGAACTCCCCACGGCCGCTGTCCTTGAAAACGTCATACGGCAGGACGAGGAGATTGCGGCGCTCGTCGTAGACGAGGGGCACGATGGCCTGGTCGATGCGCGCGACGATGGAATTCCAGTCCACGCCGGAAACGCTGTCGGTCACGGAGATGCGCACGGGTTCGCGGCTGCGGGGGGAAATCTGCAGGAGGGCTTTTGGTCCATCGGTATCATCGACGAGCGTGTACATGCCGAGATAGCGTCCGACGCGTGCGCCGGCGGAATGCGGGAGTTTCATATCCGCATATTTTTTTATCGGCCAGGCAGCGGTGACCACCGGTGTCCGCATGCCGGGATCGGGGAGAATGCTGATGACCGGACGCCCGGCGACAGGTTGTCCTTCCGGTGCGACGAGATAGCCGGTCACGCTGTCACCACCGCAACGTGCGACGGTCAGCAGCATGCTGCGGTGCAGGTCGCCGGGAGCAAAGTTCATGACGAATCGCCCGTCGTCGGAACGTAGTTGGCCGCCCTCGGCAGCGCTGACCAGTGTGGCAGTGAGACTGTCAGACCACTCGATCTCCTTCTCGCCCATCCG
>JAGTUZ010000113.1 GCA_018224415.1 Bacteroidota bacterium
ACTCCACCGAACGCTGATGCCTGGTACCGCGCGGGATTTCTGCTGACACTCATGAAAGACCACGGAGACGCGGTGATGCCACTGGATGCAAACGGAAGTTTCACCCTTCACCCGAACTACCCCAACCCGTTCAATCCCGGCACGGTGATCCCGGTTGAACTCCGCGCATCGGGCCATTGCACGCTGCAGGTGCTCGATCTCATGGGAAAGGTCGTGGCGGTGCCGCACGACGGCTTCCTCGAGGCCGGCGCGCATCGATTCGGCTTCGACGCACGTGATCTCCCTTCAGGTGTGTATTCGTACCGCGTCATCATGGACGGCGCCACGCTCACGCGTCCGATGCTGCTGCTGCGGTAGCGTCCAAGATCATTTGTGTTCGGCCCGGACCGCCCCTATCGGCTGGCGTCCGCGGAGGGAATAGGCCTTCGCGATCGATTCATGAAAAACTCCCACGCTGAAGATCATCATTGACGGCACGAGTGCCGGCGCCGTACATGGTTTCTGGATCGTCTCGCCGTACAATGAAATCCGGGGTCTCGTCGTGCAGAATTTCCAGCGGCATCTATCAGCTCGTCTGCCGCGCCGGCGACCTGTGCGAAGTGCAATGGGTGAGAATCGTGAAGTGAAGGACGGAGCGCCCGTTCGTCCACTGCCCGCCTCTTCGAAACAGAGGTGTTGACGCCCGGTGATATACTGAGTATCTTCGAATGTGAAAACCGCATTCTGTCGGCCATCGGGGATTGCATGAGTTGCATTCGCCTTCTCGTTCTGTTCGTCGCGTTCACGTTTCATACAGTGGCACAGGGCGACATGCCCAAGACGATGACATCGCCCATCTGGCCGCTGACGTTTGAAAGGATCGCGAGTCCGCTCGGCGAGAGAGTACTCTCCGTCGCGAGCACAAACGACGGCGTGATCTTCGCCGGGACCGAGGGGCACGGCATTTTTCGTTCCACGGATGGTGGCGACAGCTGGTGGAGCACGTCGTTACGGGAGGGATATATCTGGCCGATCCATGTGGCACCCGGAGGCACGCTCCTCGCGTATCGCAGATCTGGCTGGATGTCCCGCCATGCGATTCTCCGATCGTCCGACGGAGGCCAAAACTGGATAGAGCTTCCCGACAGCAGCAGCCGTTATTTCGGATTCTCTGTCGTCAGGAAGCACGGCATGAAGATGTTCAGTGAAGGTGGCGGCGGACTGCACGTGTCAACGGACGACGGGGTCACCTGGAAGACGCTTTCGGACAAACCCCCGATTGCGGGAAGCATCAGGGATTACCGCTTCGAAGTGTTGTCCGATTCTGTGTTGTTTGCCTTGGGATACAACGATGTATTCCGCAGCAGCGATGGCGGTCAGACCTGGGGGCGCCTTCAGATCCCGTACAATACGTATTCACAATTGCTTCGTCATCCCGCGGGCGGCGTATTGGTCGCCGCGGAAAAAATATCCGGAGGGATTGAACACTCCGAACTCATCCGTGTCTCATACGACGGATCGGTGGTGGAGACAATCGGGCGGGGACCTTTCTGGGGGGACGTACCTGCCGGCATTCTGCTCGACAACGGTGATTTCCTTGCGGCAAATGTCGAGAGCAGCCAGACCATCATGCGATCGACGGACAGCGGACGCACGTGGGTTGCCACATCCGGCATCCGCGCCGCGGTGAGCGATTTCTGCCAGTGTCCGGACGGAACGGTGTTCGCGGCAACGCATGGCGGCTTGTATCGGTCTCACGATCATGGAATCACGTGGGAGGATTGTCGCGTAGGAAGCACCCGCCGGCCCGTGACGCACCTCTTCGCGGATGAAAGCAATACGATATTCGCGGGCACAGGGGATGCCGGTCTGTTTCGATCCAGTGATGACTGCAGGACTTGGACATCCGCCGGCAGCGGCTATTGTGGTATTGTCAGCGGCTTCTCTATTGCGAACAATCACATCATTGTCGGTGTCGAACACACGCAGCCCTGGCTCGTGTATGTCCCGTCTGCTCTGCTCATGATGGACTGGTGGGGGTACAGGAAATCATTGGATATCTCGTGGGATGGCACACGCACGTGGACGCAATATGATTTTTCAGTCGACCGCCTTTCGCGCGGCAAGGATTCGCTGGTACTGACGAATCGTTATCCGCTCAACATATCCACGGACGGAGGCAGGACCTGGATGCCGGACTCCATGTTATGGGGTGCGAAAGATATCAAGGCAATACAGGGGGGAATATTCGTCCTTGGGAGAAACGACACGCTGTCGTTTCGGAAGGATGGTCGTACCGAATGGGAATTCGTCACGACCGCGGAGCGGGGCTGGGCCATCGGCGGGGACGATCGCCAGATTCTCCTGCTGCAAACCGGAGCGATCAGGCGCAGCACCGACCGTGGCAAAACGTGGACAAGAACCCCAATCGAAGATGTCCGCTACTCCGACCCGGAGATCACCCGGCTCGATGCCGGTCACGCCTTCGCGGTGACAGGCATTGGCGACGTGATGCTGCTGTCGAAGGACGCGGGCGAGACCTGGAAGCGCGTCGTTCCTGATCGGGATACCCGGCGCTTTGTGTACTGCGCGCTTACGGATTCCATCGGACGCCTCCTGCTCGGGACAGACGACGGACTCTACCGTACACCAACCGGAGTGTGCATCAGTACCCTGGTGTTTTCCTTCCGCCTCGGAGTGCCGTACCCCAATCTCGCGATTGCACCCGTCATGATCCCGTACACGCTCGAGGAGGCCGGTTATGTCCGGCTAACCATCCATGACATCACCGGGCGGGAGCGAGGAATTCTTCACGAAGGATACCACGGTCCTGGCACGTACTTCCAGGGATTGCATCACACGCATTCCTACTATTACGGCGGGGCGGGATTGTATTTCATCAACCTCAGCGTCAACGGCGAGGTGCAGACACAGCCGTTGGTGTTTCCGGAGTGAAGGAGGATTTCAGATGATCCCTAATGAATGGAGAACAGAGCGCGATGCGCTCGGCGATGTGCGGATTCCTTCCGGCGCGCTCTGGGGCGCGCAGACGCAGCGAGCGGTGGAGAATTTCCGGATAAGCGGGCGAGGCTTTCCCCGGGCGTTCATTCTCGCGCTCGCGGAAATCAAGCGCCACGCGAGCGAGGCGAATGCGGAGCTTGCGGTGCTGGAACGCGACGTCGCCGATGCGATCCAGGCCGCCGCGCGGGAAGTGATCGACGGTGCGCATGAGAATCAATTCCCGGTCGATGTGTATCAGACCGGTTCCGGCACGTCGACGAACATGAACATGAATGAGGTGCTCGCGCGCCGGGCCACGCAGCTGCTGCATGAGCGGGAAGAAAGCGCGCGCGCAGTGCATCCCAACGATCGGAAGGTGCATCCCAACGATCACGTGAATGCGGGACAGTCGAGCAACGATGTCATTCCCACGGCGATGCATCTTTCCGCGCTTGCGGGCATCGACGGCATGCTGCTGCCGGCCATGGAGACGCTGCATGCGGCCTTGCAGGAAAAAGCGGAGGCGTTTGCCGATATCGTGAAAGTCGGACGCACGCATCTGATGGACGCGGCACCGCTGACGATGGGACAGGAATTCAGCGGCTATGCCGCACAGGTCGGGAAGGGGCTCCACCGCATCCATCAGGCGCGGGAAGCATTGCTCGAGCTGCCGCTGGGCGGCACGGCGGTGGGAACGGGACTCAATGCGCATCCGGAATTCGCGGGACGTGTCATCGCACTCCTGGCGAAACAGACGGGATTGCCGCTGCGGGAAGCGGAGAACCATTTCGAGGCGCAGGCGGCGCGCGACGCCGCCGTGGAAGCATCCGCGGCGCTGAAGACCGTGTCGGTGAGCCTGATGAAAATCGCGAACGACATTCGGTGGATGTCCTCGGGACCGCGTGCCGGTCTCGGCGAGATCCACCTTCCCGCCCTGCAGCCCGGTTCGTCTATCATGCCGGGGAAGGTCAATCCCGTCCTGCCCGAGGCACTCGCCATGGTCTGCGCGCGGGTGATGGGCAACGACGTCACCGTGACCATCGCCGGACAGAGCGGAAACTTCGAACTCAACGTCATGATACCGCTCATCGCCGTCACACTGCTCGAGTCCATCGAATTGCTGGCGAACGCCGTCCATGCCTTCGCCACCCGTTGCATCGCCGGCATCGAACCCCGACACGAGCAGCTGCGGCAGCAGACCGATCGCAACCTGATGATAATCACCGCGCTTGTTCCCGCGATCGGCCACGAAGCCGCGGCCGCCATCGCACAGGAGGCCGAGCGCAGTGGCCGCGGCATTCGCGATGTGGCCCTGGAGCGGAGCGGTCTCACCGAGGAGGAACTCGACCGCCTGCTCGGCATTTCGCCGCGTGCCACGCGCTGAGTTCGGACGGTGCCCTGGGGGACCGTGCGTGCGTGCGCCGATTCCCTTGCCTCTTTCCCCGAAAATGATGATGTTGTCCTGAACTACCATGCATCTTACCAACGGGGTGGAGGACCTCATGAAACAACGCTTGTTTCGATTCGTGCTGACGGC
>JAGTUZ010000114.1 GCA_018224415.1 Bacteroidota bacterium
AGGGCGGCGAAGCGTTGACAGGGGCACGTATAGGCCGTGGCATCGAGCTTCGAAAGAACGAATTCGGGTGCCGACCTTGTCCACCTAAGGGGAAGGCAGCATGGCGTGAAGCGAAAGCGCGAGCGACACACCAACCCGCGGAGTCCAAGACCCACGGCATGTACGGAAATCTCATGCACGGAAACCGGGAGATCCCGGAGCCTGCCGCTGTGAACCCCACGGAGCGGCCCGGTCGGTGAAGGCGGAAGCCGTACGACCGACAGGCACGGCACCGGGAAGTCAGACACAGGCATAGTATCAAGGAAGCGGATGAACAACGGAAAGAACCGAAAAGCAGCAAGACCTCAGCGCAGAGGAGAAGCGAGTACGGGTACACCGGCGGAGTCCGTGGAGAGAAGGCCTGAGGCCAAGGGAAACCCGGACGAGACGACCGCGGAAGGCACGCAGAGGCCGACAACCGCGTCGAGCGATCTGGTCAGGGTACGCGAGGCAGCCCAACGGGACGCCACACAACGTCCGATCGGGATCACCGCGCTGGAAGACAAAATCGTCCAGAAAGCACTGGTGAGTGTTTTGGAACAGATTCATGAAGCTGATTTCCTTGGGTTCAGCTACGGGTACCGTCCGCAGCGAGGATCCCATGACGCGTTGGACGCGATCTACGTAGCGATCACGCAAGGAAAGGTGAACTGGGTGCTGGACGCGGACCTCCGTCGCTTCTTTGATACACTGAATCATACGTGGCTACTGAAGTTTGTCGAGCACCGCATTGCGGATCCCCGGATACTGCGACTCCTGCGGAAGATCCTCCGCGCCGGAAAACCGGAGACCTTCGACTTTCTGGGGTTCACCCATTACTGCACCCGGACGCGGAAGACCGGGGCCTTTGCCCTCGGCCGGAAAACGATAGCCAAACGGATGCGTGGAAAACTCAAGGACGTACGTCGTACCTTGCACGTACGGATCTGTGCGGGGGGTGCCGGGCAACCGGCATCCCTACCGCGATAAGGGCGGAAGGGACCCCCGCGCCCCAGCGCGGGCGGTTGATATCACCACATTGCACTTCCCGCGCTGGTGCGCGGGGGTCCCTTAGCGCACACGTCCGATTATATGGCCACGTCGTACAGACGGTAGGTCTTGTACTGCTCGGCGTTCATGAGCTTCGCGCCCTTGTTCATCGGGTCGTTGTCTTCGAGGATCCACGAGGCCTCGCCCTTGTAGACGCCGTGGGCCGCGGCGCGCGTGACAGTCTCGTAGTACATGACGGCGTCGATGCCCTTGTTGCGATGCTGGGGAAGCACGCCGAGGACGATGATGCGCACGAGATCAATGCGTTTGGTGCCGGTGAGCAGATGCCAGATGCCGGGCAGGAGGCGTCCCTTCCTGTTGCGGATGAGCACCTGGTTGAGGTCGGGCAGGCAGAGTGTGAAACCGATGGGTTCGCCGTTGCGCTCGGCGATGAAAACCAGATCCTTGAACTTGCCCACCGCCTGCACGAGGTCCTTCGCGAGAAAATCGAATTCCTCGTCAGTCATCGCGACCGCGCCCCAGTTTTTCTCCCAGCTGCGGTTGTACAGGTCCTTGAGAATCAGGGTGTCGCGTTCGAGATTCTTGAAATCCAGATCGCGGATGGTAATGCCGTAACGGTCGCGCACGAGCTGCTGGCCGCGCACGAGCTTCGGCGTGATCACGGCCTTGTTGCGCAGCAGGTAGGCGTAGAGGTCCTTGGCCTTGCGGAAGCCGTACCCTTCAAGCAGCAGGGGATAGTACTGCGGATTGTAATTCATCAGGATCACGGGTGGGGATTCGAAGCCCTTGACCAGGAGACCGATCTCATCGTTGACCGACGGATTCATCGGACCGCGCATGCTGTCCATCCCACGTTCGCGCAGCCAGCGGGCCGCGGCGTCGAAGAGCGCATCGGCAACCTCCTGGTTGTTGACGGATTCGAAGAAGCCGAAAAAGCCAAGCTTGTCCTGATGCTCGCGGTTGTGGTTGTCATTGATGATGGCCGCGATGCGTCCCACCGCCTCGCCGTCCTTCTCGGCGATGAAGAGCTGCATCTGCGCGTGCTTGTAAAAGGGATTCTTCGAAGTGTTGAGCAGCTTCTTGCGGTCCATCAACATGGGAGGGACCCAGTTGCGGTCGTTCTCGTAGAATTTCCACTGCAGCTTGATGAAGCGCAGGGTGTCGGAGGCACCGGAGAGGGGACGGACCGTGACGGACATGGAAGGACCTTTCTGCTGTTCGATACTGTCAGCGGAAGAGAAGCCGGCCAGGCGCGTCGCCTGCCGGGGGAAGGATAACGGACGTGAGTGTCCGGATATCTCGGTGACGCCGGGCGGTATTCAATGACACCCGACCGTCGCGCGATCGCGCCGGGCTGTTACTCGATGACGCCGAGCTTGCGGCCGATGTCGCCGCAGATTTCGAGAATGCGGTCGAGCTGCTCCTTCTCGTGCGTGGCCATGTAGCTGGTGCGCAGCATCTGCAGGCCCTGCGGCACGCCCGGACTGATGAACACGTTGACAAACACGCCGGCGTCGAACAGTTCCTTCCAGAAAATGAAGCTCGTGGTGTCGTCGCCGATAATCACCGGCACAACGCCGGTCTCGCCCATGATCACCTTGAAGCCGAGCTCGGAGAATCCCTTGCGCATGTAGTCCGCGTTCTCGCGCAGCTTGTCCACCCGCCACGGCTCGGCCTCGAGAATGTCGAGTGCCGCGATCGCGGCGGCGACGCTGGCGGGGGTCGGACTCGCGCTGAAGATGAGGGCGGGGGAGTGATGCTTGATATAATTGATCACCGAGCGCTCTCCGACGACGAAGCCGCCGAGACTGGCGAAGGTCTTCGAGAATGTGCCCATGGTCATGTCGAGCTCATTCGTCAGCCCGTAGTAGGCGGCCGTGCCCTTGCCTCCCGGACCGATCACGCCCGTGGCATGCGCGTCATCGATGAGCACACGTGCGTTGTACTTCTTCGCCAGATCGAGCATCTGCGGAAGGTCAACGATATCGCCTGTGGTGCTGAACACGCCGTCGGAGACGATGAGCTTGCCCTTGTCCAGCGGAAGGCGCTGCAACTGACGCTCGAGATCAACCATGTCATTGTGCTTGTAGCGCTCGAAGGTTGCAAACGCGCCCTTGGCCATCAGGTTGCCCGCGACGATGCAGGCATGGTTGTCCTTGTCCGACACCACGAACTCGCCGCGCTGCACCAGCGTCGGGATAATGCCCTGCGCGGTCTGATAGCCGGTGGAAAAGAGCAGGCAGGACTCCTTGCCCAAGAAAACGGCGAGGCGCTCTTCCATGTCGTTGTGCAGCGTCAGTGTGCCGGTCAGGTAGCGCGATCCCGAGCAGCCCGTGCCGTAGCGCTCCACCGCGTCCAGGCTTGCCTGCTTCACGCGAGGATCGGCGGTCAGGCCGAGGTAGTTGTTCGAGCCGGCCATGATGATCTTTCGGCCCTCGATCATGACGACCGGACCTTCGCTTTCCTCGATGGCGCGGAAATACGGATACAGCCCCGCGGCTTTCACTTCGTCGGCACGGGTAAAGGCTCTGCATTTGTCGAAAAGGTCCACGCGGGCTCCTGCGGCTACTGTAATGATCGAATCCCGGAGTGATCCGTCCCTTTCCTGTCCGGAAAGTGGAAGCTGAATGGGGATTCAGTTATGAGCGAAACATGTTGCAATATAGCAGGGAGGGGGATACGAGTCAATGAAACGGAAGAGGGGGAAAAGGAAAGAAGGAAAGAAGGAAAGAAGGGACCCCCGCGCACCAGCGCGGGTAGTTGACATCACCAGAGTCAACTCCCGCGCTGGTGCGCGCCGTCCCCAGACGATGTCCTTGCGTCCTTCCACCTCTCCGCCTCTCCGCCTACCCGCCTCTCCGCCTACCCGCCTCTCCGCCTCTCCGCCTCTCCACCTACCCGCCTACCCGCCTACCCGATTACCCCGCGCACATCTGCGGGAAAAACCGTACATTACATGTTCGACCACACCGGACGGGCGGTCCCGCCCGGGAACCATCATCGACCACAGACAGAGCCGATCACAGACATGGCGAGTCCCGAATCCACCCCGCAGACCTCGAATTTCATCACGCAGCTCATCGACGAGCACAATCGTACGGGACGCTACGAAGGACGCGTGCATACGCGCTTCCCACCGGAACCGAACGGCTACCTGCACATCGGGCACGCGAAGTCGATCTGCCTGAACTTCGGCATCGCGGCGGATTACCGCGGCCTGTGCAACCTGCGCTTCGATGATACCAACCCGGCGAAAGAGGATGTCGAATATGTGGATTCGATCAAGGAGGACATCCGCTGGCTGGGCTTCGACTGGGAGGAGCGTGAGTTCTACGCCTCGGACTATTTCGAGACGCTGTACGAATACGCGCTCAAGCTCGTCCGCGACGGCAAGGCCTTCGTCTGCGAGCTGACGGCCGAGCAGATCCGCGAGCATCGCGGCACGCTCACCGAGCCCGGACGCAACAGTCCCTTCCGCGACCGCGCCGTCGAGGAGAATCTCGATCTCTTCGAGCGCATGCGCGCGGGTGAGTTTCCTGACGGACGTTACACCCTCCGCGCGAAAATCGATATGGGCTCGCCGAATCTCAACATGCGCGATCCGGTGATGTACCGCATTCTCCGTGCGCACCATCACCGCACGGGCGACGCATGGTGCATCTATCCGACCTATGACTGGGCGCACGGTCAGTCGGACTCCATCGAGGGCATCACGCATTCGATATGCACACTGGAGTTCGAGGACCACAGGCCGCTCTACGACTGGTTCGTTGAGAATCTCGGCATCCACCATCCCCGACAGATCGAATTCGCTCGCCTGAATGTGACCTATATGATCATGAGCAAACGCAAGCTGCTGCGCCTGGTGCAGGAGAATATCGTCGACGGCTGGGACGACCCGCGCATGCCGACCATATCGGGATTGCGGCGCCGGGGCTACACACCGGAGTCCATCCGCGACTTCGCCGACCGCGTCGGCGTCGCGAAAAAAGAGTCGACCATCGACATCGCCCTGCTCGAACATTGCGTGCGGGAGGACCTCAACGCCCGCGCCCTCCGCGTCATGGCAGTGCTCGATCCAGTGAAGGTTGTGCTGACGAATTTCCCCGAAGGCCAGGTCGAAATGATGGAGGCCGTCAACAATCCCGAAGATCCCACCGCCGGCATGCGGCAGGTGCCATTCACACGTGAACTGTACATCGAGCGCGAGGATTTCATGGAGGATCCGCCGGGCAAGTTTTTCCGTCTTGCGCCCGGACGCGAAGTGCGCCTGCGTTACGCCTACATCATCAAGTGCGAGGAAGTGGTGAAGGACAACGCCGGCAACATCGTTGAGCTGCGCTGCAGCTACGATCCGCAGACGCGCAGCGGCATGCCGGAAGCCAACCGCAAGGTCAAGGGGACGCTGCACTGGGTGTCGGCTTCCGAAAGTGTGGAAGCGGAGGTGCGTCTCTACGATCGGCTTTTCCTTCGCGAGGATCCGGACGAGACCGACAACGGCGAAGACTTCCTCGCGAACCTGAATCCCGATTCCCTGCAGATCCTGCGCGCACGCGTCGAGCCTTCGCTGGTCGATGCCCTGCCCGGCACACTTTACCAGTTCGAGCGCAAGGGATATTTCACCGTCGATTCGCGGTATGGCCGTCCCGGTACACCCGTGTTCAACCGCACCGTTTCCCTTCGCGACACCTGGGCCAGAATGAGCACAAAATCATGATTATCGCACTTACCGGCGGGAGCGGCTTTATCGGCTCGCATCTTGTCGACCGCATGATACAGGAAGGACATGAAGTGCGCACCCTTGTGCGCCGCAGCAGCAACCTGCGCTGGCTGGAAGGCAAACCCGTGCAGCTCGTCGAAGGCGACGTCCGTGATGCCGCCTCGCTCGAAGCCCTGCTGCGCGGCGCGGACTATGTCTATCACATCGCCGGTGTGGTGAAGGCCCGTACGCGCGAGGATTATTACGATGGCAATGTCCGCGCGACGGAAAACATGCTCGAGGGGACGAAGCAATTTGCTCCCAATGCGCGCCGCTTTCTGTACGTCAGCAGCCAGACCGTTGCCGGCCCTTCACCGTCGCTCGACCGGCCGGTGTGTGAGGAAGACGAACCGCAGCCCCTCACGACCTATGCGAAAAGCAAGCTGGCGGCCGAGCACGCCGTCCGCGCTGCGGGCGACAGCCTTCCCTGGACCATCGTGCGTCCTCCGGCCATGTACGGTCCACGTGATACGGAAATCTTCATCTACTTCCAGGCACTGTCCCGCCGCCTGCAGTCGCTGATCGGCTTCGATGACAAACGCCTGAGCCTGCTGCACAGCGACGACCTCGTGACCGGCATGGTGCTGGCCGCGGAAGCCGACATCAGTGTCGGCAAGACATATTATATCGCCAGCAGCGAGTTCTACTCCTGGACGCGGGTGGGACGCGTCACCGCCGATATCATGGGCACGCGCGCACTGACCGTGCGCATCCCGCATTCTCTTGTGTATACCATCGCCGCCTTCGCCCAGAACTTCGCCGCCATGCAGCGGAAGGCCGCCACGCTGAACATCGAGAAAGCGCGCGACATCACACGGCGCTACTGGACCTGCGACATCTCCAAGGCGCAGCGAGAACTCGGCTATACACAGCGGATAGGGATAGAAGAGGGCATACGCGACACGGTGGAATGGTATCGCGCGCAGGGTTGGCTGAGATGATCGTCGGGGGAAAGAGGAAAGGGGAAAGGGGCTGACGTTTAGGCGTCGTGTTCGCGATACAATCCCTGCGAGGCGATGAACACTTCCACCGCCCAGGGAACGAGGTAGCGGATGGAGCGTCCCTCATGGATGCGCTTCCGGATGTCTGTCGACGATACGTCGATTTGCGGCATCTCGAACAGCTGCGCGATGCTTCCGTAGGGGTGGGAAGCGAGATCGAGAGGAACCCCGGGCCGTTGTGCCACGGCAATGGTCGCCAGCGCGATGATGCTCTCGGGCTCCTTCCAGAGGTGGAATTCATCGAATGTATCGGCTCCCATCAGCAGGAACAGTGTATCGTCGGGCTGCTTCTCCCGCACATGCCGCAGTGTGTCGACGGTGAAGGAGACGCCGCCGCGTTGTGCCTCGTGATATTCACCGTCCAGACGGTCATTGCCCGACACGGCGAGCGCGACCATTTCGCTGCGCAGTTCGACCGACAGGCTTTCCGAACCTGTCTTGAACGGGGACTGGAACGCGGGTACGAGCAGGACGCGGTCAAGCCCGAGCGTGTCGATGGCCTGCTGCGCGAGAATGAGATGTCCGATATGCGGCGGATCGAACGTTCCGCCGTACACGCCGATGTTCATGTCTGCTCCTGTATCGGGGGTAACGTGGAGGAGGAACGGAAGGCGCGCCGTTCGGCTGCGTGCGGGAAATCCCGGACGAGCGTTCGCAGTTGTTCCGCCAGCGCCGCGTCGATGGCGCCGGCGGCCTCCATTCGCGAGAACTTCCATGAAAGATAGCGCTGCAGCAGGAAGAAGGAAACCCGTCCGCGATAGCGCGCATAGTACCGGAGCTGTTCGCGCCGGTAGGACAGCACGAAACGTGGGTTCGCGAGGGGATTGGACGCGCCCCCATGATGCACCACGCGAACATCGGGCCGGTACAGCACCGACCAGCCTGCCCTGCGCAGCCGCGTGCAGATGTCGATGTCCTCGAAATAAAAGAAATATGCTTCGTCAAATCCGGAAACCTGCTCCCACGCGTCGCGCCTGAAGAGCATGCACGCTCCTGTGACCCAGTGTGGTTCGAGCGGCGCCGCGGCCTCGCGTTCCCGGGCGGCGAGTTCCGTGCCGCCCCCCGCGCGGTTCTGTTGCTGTCGCCGCCGCTCGAGGAACTCCGCGGCAAGCGAGGGCTGCGCGCCGTAGGAGAGCTGGAAGCGTCCGTCGGGGAAGCGCAGCGCCGGTCCGGCGACACCGGCGTCGGGTCGCGCTTCGAGCGCGGCGACCAGTGCGGGCAGGGGGTCCTGCGGAAATTCAAGATCATTGTTCAGGATACAGATATACTCCCCGCGCGTGGCTTCCGCACCTCGATTGCAGGCGAAGCCATAGCCGCGGTTCTCCTCGAGACGGATGCAGCGCAGGCCGGGGAAGGGTGTCGCGTCGAAGGGCTCTGCGGCCGCGTTGTCGACCACGATCACCTCCGGCGCGGAGGGGAGGGCGAGCAGTTGCGCGGCAAGCCCGTCGGTGAGGTCGCGGCGGCCGAAATGGATGACAACGGCGGAGACGGTTGCCACGCGGTCAGTCCAGGTTGCCACGCGGTCAGTGCAGGTTGCCACGCCGCTACTCCAGGCAGGCGTGGATGCGTGTCAGGCAGGCCTCCCGCCCGAGCAGTTCACAGACGATGCCGAGGTCCGGTCCATGTTCCTCGCCACTGTGCGCGAGGCGCAGCGGCATGAACAGTCCCTTGCCCTTGACGCCGGTGTCCTGCTGCACCTGTTTGACCATCGCCTTGATCCCGTCGCGTTCCCACGCGTCGAGCCCTGCTGCCCGTTCGGCGAAACGGGCGAGCACACGCTGGCCGTCTTCCGATGTCACGGCGGCGCGCTGCGTGTCGTTATCCAGCGACACAGTGTCATGGACGAGGAAGCCGATAAACGCGCCGATTTCCGATGGCAGACTGATATAGTTGGCGAAGGTTGCCGCCACCGTCTCGGTGCGCGCCTGGTCGGCGGTGTCGAAGCCCGCCTCACGCATCCACGGCGCACAGAGCGTGGTGAGTGCATCCGCAGGCAGTGCGCGGAGATACTGGGCGTTGAACCAGCGCAATTTCTCCATGTCGAAGACCGCGCCGGCCTTGCTGACGCGGTCGAGGGAGAAAGCGGCGGCGAGTTCATCGAAGGTGAACAGTTCGCGGTCGTCGCCAGGATTCCATCCGAGCAGCGCCACGAAATTCACCAGCGCCTCCGGGAGAATGCCCTTCGCCCGGAAGTCCTCCACCGCCACGTCGCCCTGCCGCTTGCTGAGTTTGGAGCGGTCGGCGTTGAGCAGCAGCGGGAGATGGGCGAATTGCGGAGTTTCCCATCCGAAAAACTCGTACAGCAGTACGTGTTTGGGAGTGGACGGCAGCCATTCCTCCCCGCGGATCACATGGGTGATGCCCATCAGATGGTCGTCGACGACGTTGGCGAGGTGGTAGGTGGGGAAACCGTCGGATTTCATGAGCACCTGGTCGTCGATGGCGTCGTGAAACACGGTGATGTCTCCGCGAATCAGATCCCGCAGTTGCAGTTGTCCGGCCAGCGGCACCTTGAGCCGTACGGTGTAAGGATGGCCTGCCTCCAGCCGCGCACGGACGTCGGCTTCGGACAGGGACCGGCAGCGTCGGTCGTAGGCCGCATCGCGCTTCGCGGCGATCTGTCGCTGCCGCGATGCATCGAGTTCTTCCGGCGTGCAGAAGCAGTGGTAGGCCTTTCCCTCGTCCAACAGACGCGTGACATGCCCGGCATACATCGCCGCTCGTTCCGACTGCACGTACGGGCCGTGGTCACCGCCGATGCCGGGTCCCTCATCGAAATCGATGCCTGCCCACGCAAGGGCCGTGGCGAGATTTTCCGCTGCGCCTTCGACATAGCGGCTGCGGTCGGTATCCTCGATGCGCAGCACCAGCGTCCCGCCATACCGTCTGGCGAAAAGAGCGTTGTACAGGGCGGTGCGCAGTCCGCCGACATGCAGGTAGCCGGTCGGACTCGGTGCAAAGCGTACACGGGGAGTGGTGGCGGTCATGCTGTTATCATTCACGGTCATGCTGTTGTCGTTTTCGGTCATGCTGTTATCGTTTTCGGTCATGCTGGAGTCAGTAGAATTCATGCGGGCATCGGTGTCGCTCACCGGTTTGTCTGTATCCTTCGGGGCGGTTCGAACAAGCATCAAATATAGGAAGTCCGTCGCGGAATCGGAACCCGCCTTGACAATCCACCGCCGGCGGGGCTATTTTGAAACAAATCGCCGGCGCATCGTATATTCCGTCGTCGCATCGCATTCTCCAGCGACCGTTGCGGCCCGCTTCCGGGCGAGGGACGCAGCAGCGCACAGGTCGATCATACAGAGTTTGGAGCAGGCCATGAGCTTTGCATTCACCGAAGAACAGATTCAACAGATCTCCCACATCCTCGGCGCGGAGGCCCGGCATTACGGGAATCACTACCGCATCGAGATCAAGGGAGAGAGCCCCGAGCGCCAGGTCGCGCTGGAAATCTATCCTGCCATCGCGATGGGCGAGGCCGAGGGTTCCCTGGTCAGCGTGTTCACTCCCAACGCCAACCTGCAGATGCAGCATTGCTCCGGCATGGTTGTCAGCGAGTTGATGGGCGAAGTGACGTTTTTCGCCGAGGCCGGCGGCAAGGTCTCGGGCCTCATCATCGAAAAGGAAGGCGCCTGTTCGCTGTATTCCAACGTCGACCGTGGCATGCTGTCCGGCGATTTCACCAAACTCGGGCCGGAGGTCATGCTTTCGGGCATCGCCCTCTCGCTCACCGAGCTGATGCTCGATGAAGATGAGGAAGAAGCCGGCGATGCGCCCGACGCCTGAGATCGCAGTGACGTTCCGCGCGCGATGCGGCAACATCGGCGGGCAGTGGTTCGCCGACGCGATCCGGCTTGTGCTGCACGGGGAAAGATGCGAGGCGGCATTCGTTTCCTGCGCCGTGGTCGGCGATGAGGAGATTCATGGGCTCAACCGCCGCTTCCTGAGGCACGATTATCCCACCGACATCATCACGTTTCCTCTTGAAGAGGATCCGCTCGAGGCGGAACTGGTGATCAGCATCGACACGGCCCGCCGCCAGGCGAGGGAGTACGCAGTGACCCTGCGGGAGGAATGCGCACGTCTCGCCATCCACGGCACGCTGCATCTTTGTGGCTTCGACGATGGCACCGAAACGCAGCGTGCGGTCATGAAGGAGAGGGAAGAGTGGTACCTTCGTCAATACGGAAATCCCGACCGTACCGGACGCTGACTTGACATTCGCCCCCCGATGCTCTACTTTTTCCTCTTGAGCATCGCGACGAACCGATAGATCATATAGAGAGAGCATGCAGGAACGCATCGTAGAAATCATTGTGTATCTCATCCACGAAATGCAGACGGACAAACGGCTCGGAGAGATCGATCTCCGTGCGCTTTCGGAGCGTGGATACACTCAAAACGAAATCAGCACAGCCTTCAGCTGGCTGTTTGATAAAATACACCTTGGCGACAACATCCTTGCGCGGGGGAGTCGCAGCCAACCGCATTCACACCGTGTCCTGCATGATTCCGAGCGCACCGTCATAACGCCGCAGGCCTACGGATATCTGCTCGAACTCAGGGAACTCCGTCTGCTCGACGACATGGACATCGAACTTGCCATCGACCGCATCATGATGGCCGGTTTCGGATCAGTTGGGATCGACGAAATGAAATCCGTCATCGCGTCGATCATCTTCGATTACGACGATTCCAATCGCATCGGCAGCAGACTCATGTTGAACAGCAAGGACACCATTCACTAACCGTCCTGCCGCGTGGCGTATGCCGGCACCGTTTCGCCACGCGGAACGGAGAGCCCGTGTCTGTCGTGCGCGCCGCTTTCGCTTTGTCCACCTATCAACCCGGAAACCATGTCCAAATCTCTCATTATTGTCGAATCCCCATCCAAAGCCCGAACCATCAGCAAGTACCTCGGCCGGCAGTTCGCCGTCGAAGCATCGGTCGGCCATATCAAGAACCTGCCGTCGAAGGATCTCGGCGTGGACGTCGAAGACGGTTTCGAGCCGCGCTACGTCACCATTCGCGGCAAGGCGAAGGTGATCAAGGATCTCCAGAAACGCGCGGCCGCCGCCGAGTCTGTCTACATCGCAACTGATCCCGACCGCGAGGGCGAGGCCATTGCCTGGCATATCGCGAAGGAACTCGAGAAACAGACCGCCGGCAAAAACGTCTACCGCGTGCTGTTCAACGAGATCACTCGCAGCGGCATCGCGGAGGCCATGGCCGCGCCGCGCCATATCGACGAGCGCCTCGTCCGCGCCCAGCAGGCGCGCCGGGTGATGGACCGCATCGTCGGCTACAAGGTGAGCCCTTTTCTGTGGAAGACGATTTACAAGGGACTTTCGGCCGGCCGCGTGCAATCGGTGGCGTTGCGTCTGGTTTGCGAGCGAGAGAAGGAGATCGCCGATTTCACGGTGGAGGAATACTGGACCATCACAGGTGAATTCCAGAAACCGGAAGCCGGCACCCTGCATGCGAAGCTGGTGAAGGTGGCGGGCGAGACGCCCACGATTCCCGACGAAGCCACCGCCCAGGAACTGCTGGATCGCATCCGGGCGAGGGAGTATGCGATCACCGACATCCAGTCGAAGGAAATCAACCGCTCTCCCGGACCGCCGTTTATTACGAGTTCGCTGCAGCAGGAGGCCTCCAACCGCCTGCGATTCACCACCAAGCGCACGATGCGCATCGCGCAGCAGCTCTACGAAGGTGTCGATCTCGGAGAAGAGGGCGCCGTGGGCCTGGTCACCTACATGCGTACCGATTCGACGCGCATCAGCAACGAGGCCACGCAGCTGGTCCGCGACATGATCGGAGAGCAGTACGGGAAGGAGTTCCTTCCCGACAGTCCGCGCACATTCAAGGTCAAGGCCAGCGCGCAGGACGCGCACGAAGCGATCCGGCCGACCTCGCTGGAATACACGCCGCAGCGCGTCCGCCCGCATCTCTCGCCCGAGCAGTACGCGCTGTACGAGCTCATCTGGAAACGCTTTGTCGCGAGCCAGATGGCCGCCGCGCGCATGCTGCAGAAAACCGTGATCGTCGAAGGCGGCGAGTTCCAGTTCAAGGGCGTCGGTTCGCTGTACACCTTCCGCGGATTCCTGCAGGTGTACGATGATTTCGCGTCCGAGACGCAGGAAGAGGACGAGGAGGAGAGCATCATCCCCGAGGGTCTGGCTTCCGGCGACGCGGTGCTTGCCCGGCAGATCGATCCGCATCAGCATTTCACCAAGCCGCCGCCGCGATTCACCGAGAGCAGTCTCGTGAAGGAGCTCGAAGCCAACGGCGTTGGTCGGCCGAGCACGTATGCGCTCATCGTCAGCACCATTCAGGACCGCGGCTATGTCGAGCTGACAAACCGGCGATTCCACGCGACCACGCTGGGCATGGACGTCAGTCGCCTGCTGACCACGCATTTTGACCGTCTCTTCAACGTCGCGTTCACCTCGCGCATGGAGGAGGAACTCGACACCATTGCCAGTGGCGAGGTGACCTACCTGAAGGTGATGAACGATTTCTACGGTCCTTTCATGGAACTGCTCAACAGCGTGTCGGTGGACGATGCGCGACTGCAGGAGGATACCGATGAAATCTGCGAGAAATGCCAGCAGCCGATGATCATTCGCTGGGGACGCAACGGAAAATTCCTCGCGTGCAGCGGCTATCCGGAATGCAAGAACGCCAAACCGCTTCCCGGAGACGCCGAGCGCATGCGCATCGACGAGAAATGTCCCGACTGCGCCCACGACCTTGTGCTCAAGCAGAGCCGGTACGGAAAGTTCATCGGATGCAGCAATTATCCCGAGTGCAAGTTCACCCGTCCCATCACCCTCGGCTTCGCCTGCCCCAAGTGCAAGGACGGGGAGGTGGTCCAGCGGATGACCAAAACGAAGCGCACATTCTACGGCTGCACACGGTATCCGGACTGCGATTTCACATCCTGGGACCGTCCCGTTCCGCAGGCTTGCCCTTCATGTAAAAATTCATATCTTTTAGCCAAGTACACCCAGAAAAAAGGTGAGTTCCTGAAGTGTCCTGAGTGCAAGGAGGAGTTTTCGAAAGATCTCGATCCCTTGGATCCCATGCAGGTCGCAGCATGACGCAGGTCGCAGCATGACGATGTGAGCCGGTCGACGGCGGTTTCCGTAAGGGAAGCGCGCGTCCCAGGCGACGGCACGGCTGCACGCAGATCACAGGAAAGGACAGGTGAATGAAGGCGAGTATCCAGCTCTTCCACGAATACCTGACCGTTGAACGAAACGCCTCGCGGCATACGGTGACCGCGTATGTGCGGGACCTCGAGCATTTCCATGCGTGGCTCTGTCTCGTCGCGGAGAGTGACGAGGTCACGCCCGACGGGGTGGACCGCAGCAGCATCCGCCAGTATCTTGGTGTGCTGGCCGAGGAGGGGCTCACACGGCGCAGCATCAGCCGCAAGGTATCTTCACTGCGGGCCTTTTTTCTGTTCGCCGATCGCCGCGGGTTGCGGGAGGGAAATCCGACAACAGGACTGCATACTCCGAAAATCGACCGGCGCCTGCCGGCCTTCATCGACGAGGCTTCCGTCGGCGCTGTATTGGCGCTTCCCGACATCCATACCGAAAAGGGCGCGCGCGACGCCGCCATTCTCGAGCTGTTCTACAGTACGGGGATGCGCCTGGGCGAGTTGACGGCCCTCAATCTTCGCGACATCAACCCCGGTGCCCTCACCATCCGTGTTCTCGGCAAACGGCGCAAGGAGCGCATCCTGCCCCTGGGGCGTCACGCCCTTGAGGCCATCGATCGCTACCTTGCCCTCCGCCGCGCGTCCGGTCGTCACTCAGACGACAGCGAGGCGCTCTTTCTCAATATCCGTGGTGGCCGGCTCTCGAGCCGGAGCGTCTATTCGATTGTAAACAAACACATCAAGGTGGTCAGTGACCAGGCGCAGTGTTCTCCGCATGTGCTCCGGCACAGTTTCGCGACCCATCTCCTCGACCGTGGCGCCGATCTCCAGGCGGTACGTGAACTGCTGGGTCATGAGAGCCTCTCGACGACACAGATCTACGCGCATGTCACGACCGAGCACCTGAAACGCGAGTATGCCAAGGCGCATCCTCGCGCGTGAATTATCCACATACAAGGAGCGTACCCATGAACGTCCAATTCACCGCCCGCCATTTCAAGGCCCATGACGGCCTGAAGAATTACGCTCTCCAGCAGGTGTCCACGCTCAGGAAATATTATGACGGCATCGTCACCGGCAACGTCACCCTCCGCTTCGAGAAGAGCAAGGATTCCGTCAAGATCGCGGAGATCAATCTCGCGGTGTTCGGGACACAGCTCGTAGCCATCGAAAAGTCCGAGAACTTCTACAAATCCATCGACCATGCAGTTGAAAAGCTCGAGCGGCAGCTCCTGAAATACAAGGGTAAACGACGCGGTCTCTGATTGATCGTTCAATCGTGGCATCGTATCTTGTGGGCGGAATCACCGCCCACTTTTTTTTTGCCTATGCCCGCAGCACGCAGTCCTCTCTCCGACCTGAAGGTCCTCCCCAGCAAGCCGATCACGGTCAGTGCATTCTATGAGCTGAACCGCGAGCGCCTGCGATTCTCCTCCGCCAACGGACTCGAGAACAGTGAACGGCAGATTCACGAGAAAAATCTGCACCGTCCCGGACTCGCCCTGGCCGGGTATGTCGAGCTTTTCACCTATGACCGTGTACAGGTATTCGGCAACACGGAAATTCGTTACATCGAATCGCTCGAGCCGGCACTGGGTGTGCAGGCGTTCGCCCGACTACTCGATTTCGAAATTCCCTGCATCGTTGTCACCAACGGCAACACCCTCTGTCAGCAACTGCTCGACGCCGCCACGGCGCGCGACGTCCCGGTGTTTTACTCCCGGTACGAAACCACGAAGGCGACCTATTTCATGGGCGACTTTCTCGATGACCAGTTTGCGCCCAAGACTCCCATCCACGGCGCCTTCATCGACGTATACGGCGTGGGTGTGCTCTTTGTCGGACGCTCGGGCATCGGCAAAAGCGAGATCGCGCTCGACCTGGTCGAGCGCGGACACCGGCTGGTTGCCGACGACGTCGTGGTGGTGACACGCAAGGGCGAGGGCATTCTCATGGGATCGGGGACGGACCTGGTCAAGCATTTCATGGAAATTCGCGGCCTGGGGTTGATCGATATCCGGGCCATTTTCGGTATTCGTTCCATCCGCTTCCAGAAGCGCCTCGAGATCGTTGTGCAACTCGAGGATTGGGACGACCGCAAGGAATACGAGCGCACGGGCCTGGACACCGAAGAAGCGGACGTCCTGGGCGTGCAGGTGCCGCATATCCAGCTGCCCATATTCCCCGGAAAAAACGTCACGGTAATCACCGAGGTGATCGCGCTCAACTACCTTCTCAAGCATTATGGCTACGACGCTGCCGTCGCGTTCTCCAACAAACTTAAGGAACGGCTCGAGGCAAAAGCGCGGCAGGATTCCGGAGAGCGGGCCATCGACTGGTTCGAGCACGATTTCGAATGAGTTTGTCCGTACCGTTTGGTTGATTTTTACACAGTTTTTCTGCTTCTTTCCCAAAGCAACCACTGACCCGCATGCCCGATCTCGCGTTCCATTTTCTAGTATATCTCTGACGGAGGTTGTATGTCTCCTCGCTATCTGTTCGTTGCCCTGCTCTGCTGCGGACTCCTGGTCTCCTGTGGGAAGAAATCCGGAGACAAGGACCCGATGAGCGAAACTGCCGTGGTGGCGTTGTCCGGCGACGCGGATAACCTCAATCCCGTGGTTTCGAGTTCCAGCACGGCGGGCGACATCCAGGGCAACATCTACCCGACGATGTTCGATGTCTCCTTCAACCTGCGCGAAGGCAAGCTCGAATTCGAGCCCAGCCTGGTGCGGGCCTGGGAATTCACCAACGGCGGGAAGGACGTGATCCTGTATATCCGCCCGGACGTACGCTGGGAAGACGGCATCCTGGTGACGCCGCTGGACATCAAGTTCAGTTACGAGCTGTACGGGGATCCCGAGGTGGCAAGCCCGCGCCGCTCATATCTCGAAAGCATGATCCATACTGACGGCGCGTTCGACGTCGACAAAAGCATCGAGATCCTCAACGACACCACGATGGTGTTCCACTTCACACGGCAGTATCCGCTGCAGCTTTTCCATCTCAACCTCTCCCCGATCCCGCGGCATGTGTACCGCAATGCCGATCGCAGGACGCTGCGGGCCAACCCGGCCAACGAACGTCCGGTTGGCGCCGGTCCGTTCAAGCTCGAGGAGTGGACGCGGCAGCAGCAGATCGTGCTCACGCGCAATCCCACGTCCACCTTGCCGTACCCCGCAAAGCTCGAGCGCGTGATCTTCCGTGTGATCTCCGAGCCGACGACACGACTGACGGAATTAAAGAAGGGCGACATTGACCTCATGCAGCCAATCTATCCCGAAGACGTGGCTGACCTGCAGGAAACCAGTCCCGACATCAAACTCGTCACGCTGCCGCCGCGCAGCTATGAGTACATCGGCTGGATGAATATCGACAACGATGAATGGCACGCCAGCGGGAAGAAGACTCTGAAGCCGCATCCGCTGTTCGGCGACCGCCGTGTGCGCCAGGCACTGACGTACGCGATCAACCGGAAAGCAATCCTCGAGGACCAGCTCGGTCCCTACGGCGAACTGGCGGTCACGGACTTCTCACCCATATTCCGCTGGGCGATCCAGCACGACCTGATCCCGTATCCCTACGCGCCGGACCGCGCGCGGCAGCTGCTCCGCTCCGCCGGCTGGTCCGATTCCGATGGCGACGGCCTTCTCGACAAGGGCGGAAAGTCCTTCGAGTTCACCCTCTATTACAACGTCGGCAACAAGCGCCGCGAATACGTGGCCACGATGGTGCAGGAAAACCTCAAGCAGATCGGCATCAAGGTCAACCTGCAGTCGGTCGAGCCTGTTGTGCTCTACAAGAATATCGAAGAGAAAAAATACGACGCGTTCATCGCCGGATTCTCCGTCGGACTCGCCATCGATCCGGCCGACCGATGGGGTGAAATCACGAGTCCCTTCAACACCGTGGCGTTCGAGAACCGCCGCGTGGCGGAGCTTCTCAAACTCGGCCTGCATGTGCCGACCGAGCGCGACGCTGGACCGTTCTGGAAGGAGATCCAGTCCATTCTCCACCAGGAGCAGCCCTGCACATTCCTTTACTGGGTGAAGGATATTGTCGCCGTGAACCGCCGTCTCAAGGGTGCCAATCCCAACATCCTCGGTGTCACCGACCACATGTGGGACTGGAAGATCGGAGATCCGAAGTCCGCCATTACCTACTGATCCCCGTTCCGGCGGGTATCCGGACGAGGTCTCCCAGTGTATCGCTATCTCATTCGACGTGTATTGTCGGCAATCCCACTACTGTTTGGATTGCTGACAATCACGTTTTTTATTATCCGGCTGGCTCCGGGCGATCCGGTGTCGTTGTATGTGCAGGGTGACGTCGATCCGCATTATGCCGAGGATCTTCGTGCCGCCCTGGGACTGAGCGATCCACTGCCCCTGCAATACGTGAAGTGGCTCAAGGGGACCTTGACCGGAGAGCTCGGGGTGTCGTTCAGCAAGAACGCCGAGGTCGCCGACATCCTTCTCGAGACCCTTCCCAACACGCTGTTGCTCACCACGTTCGCGCTGCTGTTCAACTTTGTGCTCGGCATCGGCCTTGGCATCATCACTGCGCTGAAGCGGGGAAGCGGCATCGACCATACGGTGAACATCACATCGCTGTTTGTGTATTCCATGCCGGAGTTCTGGCTCGGATTGATGCTCATTCTCGGCGTGTCGCTGCAACTGGGCGTCCTGCCCGCTTCCGGCATGCATTCGCCGCTCGCGAAATATCTGTCCTTTCCCGAATATGTATGGGATGTGGCGCAGCATATGGTCCTTCCCGTATTCGTGCTCGGCGTTGCCTCGGCAGCGGCCACGGGACGCTACATGCGCGGCAGCCTGCTCGAGGTCATCAACCAGGACTACATCCGTACGGCACGCGCCAAGGGCCTGAGTGAGGTGCTGGTTATCGGCAAGCACGCCATGCGCAACGCCATGATTCCCATTATCACGTTGCTCGGACTGTCACTGCCGTTTTTACTTGGCGGGGCGGTCATTGTCGAGACCGTGTTCGCCTGGCCGGGAATGGGGAAGCTGACCATCGATGCGATTTTCTCCCGCGACTACCCGCTGATCATCGCCTGCACCATGGTATCGGGCGTGATGGTGATTTCGGGGAATCTCGTTGCGGACTTACTCTACGCCCTGGTCGATCCAAGGATACGGTATGACTGAGCGCGGTCGCGTCCCGAAGGTGCGTCTTGCAGCAGGCGGATCGCCGCTGCTGCGCTTCCTCGACCGGAATGTCCCCGGCGTCGCGTTCATTCGTTCGGGACAACGTCGTTTTGGTCTTCTGCTGTTGGGGTATGTGCTCGCCTTTGTCGTGGTCATTCTCGGTGCCTGGCAGGATTTCATCCGGGCATTCGTTTCCTTCGGCCTGAGCATGTACCTGCTGATTGTCGATCCTGGCCATCTCGTGGTGTTCTGGCGTGGAGAAGTTATCGAGCACTGGATAGCGGCGCTTTTCTCCGTTGTCATGCTGATGCTGCTGTGGTGGTTGAACCGCCGGTACCTGCTCGTGGAAGCTGCCGACGCTGTCGAGCACGAACGCAGCCAGTGGGCGCTCGCATGGCGCGAATTCAAGAAGAACCGCGTGGCGACCACCGGACTGGTAGTGATCGTCCTTCTGTACACCGTGGTCTTTCTCTGTCCGTTTCTCGCACCCTTCCACCCGAACGCCTTCCAGGACGGGATCGTCACGAAATACCAACCGCCGTTGTCCACCGTCACCGTGTTGCATCTGAAGGAGCGGCGTGTCGCCGGACTCGAGCAATCGTCACTCAACGTGGATCCCGAGCATGCACACGCCATCCGGCAGCTGATCGAGGTCAACCGCGAACTCACCGAGGAGGGCTTCGGCAGGCAGCGCGCGGTGGACGGGTATCATGTCGAGGGCTCCAACGTCATCGCGACCGTGGGCAATGAGGCCGACTCCATCTCCATTGCGTCCTTGGTGGACAGTGACCCTGATGTGTTCGCCGGCGAACGGCGCTATCTGCTCGGCACCGACGGGTACGGGCGCGATTTGCTCAGTCGCATTCTCTACGGTTCCCGCGTGTCGCTCACGCTCGGCTTCATCGCCGTGCTGCTCTCGGTGTCGCTCGGGACGTTTGTGGGACTGATGGCAGGGTATTTCGGCCGATATACCGACAGCGTGCTCATGCGCATCGTCGACGTGCTGCTGGCCTTTCCGGCGCTGTTCCTGATCCTGATCATCATCGCCGTCTTCGAAAGCGTCAGCGTCCCGCGAATCCTGCTGATCGTGGTTGTGCTTGGGCTCACGAGCTGGATGGGCATTTCCCGCCTGGTGCGCGGCGAGGTGCTCAGTCTCAAGGAGCGGGATCACGTGATGGCCGCGCATGCCCTGGGTTTCGGACACGCGCGTATTCTGTTCCGACATATCCTGCCGAACGTGCTCACGCCAATCATCGTCAACGCCACACTCCGCATCGGTGGCATCATCCTGGTCGAGGCGGCACTCAGCTATCTCAACATCGGCGTGCAGCCACCCACCGCCAGCTGGGGCAATATCATCTTCGAAGGGAAGGATGTGCTCGCCCATGCCTGGTGGGTGTCAACCTTGCCCGGTTTTGCCATAGTGCTGGTCGTGGTCTGCTTCAACCTCGTCGGCGATGGACTGCGCGACGCCTTCGACCCGATGCTCAATAACGAGCGCGCATGATGCAACAGCGAGCGCGTTTGATGCAACAGCGAGCGCGCTTGACGCAACAACGAGCGCATCGGCGGTGCTCCAACCATCGACATAACAGAACGGAGACTCATATCATGACCAGTGTGGAACAGCACAAGCTTGTGCGGGAACTGCGCGATTTCACGGCCAGAATGACAAGGGAAGAGGAACGCCTGTTCGACATGTACCGCAAGCGCGACAAGGACGACGAAGACCTCGACACGTTGTCAAGGAAAAAATTGCAGGAACTGTATGAGAAGTACGTCGTGGCGTCGCGTCCCAAGGGAAACCCGCTTGACAGTCTGTTCAGCAAGAAACCCTGAGGGTGCATTGAACCACGAGACGGCGGGTGTTATCTTGCTACGTCCGGCCGTTTCCGGCCCACAGTTCCGGTGACCGATTCGATTATCCCGAAGGGCTTGCAGTGAAGGACCAGCAAAAAAACGAGATCAAGGTAGGACTCACCGTCCTCATCGGTGTGTCACTGTTGCTGTATGGCTTCGCCACGTTCAAGGACTGGTCGGTGGGTGCCGACGAATACCTGCTGCGTATGCACTTCCCGACGTCGGCCGGACTCGCGGTCGGGGATCAGGTCACCGTGAACGGCGTGCGAGCGGGGAAAGTGGAAACGGTCTCGCTGCTCAACGGGGGAGTAGAGGTGTATGCGCTCATCGACGCCGACGTGGAGGTCAGGCGGGATGCGCGTCCGGTGATCCAGATGCTCGAACTGATGGGGGGAAAGAAAATCGAAATCCGCCAAGGAAGCGAAGGGCCCACGCTCGCGCAGGGTGAGATACTGGCGGGGACGGTCGATCCTGACATCGCCGGGGCGCTGGGACTGTTAGGGGATATGCAGGGCAACGTGCGGGACATCGGCACGCAGGCAGATTCGCTGCTTCGTGGCATCAATGCCGTGGTGGGCGACAAGGAATTCATCGCGGCGCTGAAGCAGTCCGTGGTGAATCTCCACGCGGTCAGCGCGGAATTGCGCTCGTACGTCTCCCGCAACAGTGGCAATCTCGACCTGCTGACACGCAATATGGTGGCGCTGTCCAGCCGCGTCGACACGATGCTGACCGAATTGCGTCCGCTCGCCAGCAACAGTCTGAAGAAAACCGACCGCGTGCTGGGGAACGCGGATTCTCTGGTCACGGAACTGCGCGGCATCGCAGGGGAGATCCGGGACAGCCGCGGCCTGCTGCACACCGTACTGCACGATACCTCCTTTGTGCGACGTCTCGACAACATGTTGCTCAAGGTCGACACGCTCAGCCGCATCATCATCGACGGCGAATTCAAGGTCGACGTCAGCCTGTTCTGAACCGCGCGATTTCCTCACCGATATCTCCCTTCCGTCATCGTTTGACTTTCTGCTGAAATCAGTCCATCTTTACGTAATCTGTCCATCGTAGAACACTGCTGACAGCATCGCATGCGTCCGTTTCACCGGCGCGATGCCGAAAGACCGGGCTTCTCTCATTCATCATCGGAGGATATATGAATCTCGTTGATCGCGCGAAAAACATCATCATGTCGCCCAAGTCCGAATGGGAGGTGATCGCAAACGAACCTGCCGATATGGGCGCCATTCTCACCGGGTATGTGATCCCGTTGGCGCTGCTGCCGGCCGTCGCCAGCTTCATCGGCTATGGGTTCATCGGATTCGGATTCATGAGCGGCATCACCGTCGGCATCGCCTATGCCGTCGTGAGCTTGCTCAGTTCGTTGATCGGTGTTCTTGCGCTCACCTTTGTGATCAATCTGCTGGCACCAAGCTTCGCTTCGGAAAAAGACCAGGGACGTGCCATGCAGCTCGTGGCATACACGTATACGCCGATGTGGATCGGTGGCCTGCTCAACGTCCTCCCGGTGATTGGCTGGCTCGGTGGGTTGTTCGGGCTGTACGGCATCTACCTGATGTATCTCGGTTTCCCGCACACGATGAAAACCCCGCAGGACAAGGTCGTCGTGTACATGATCATCGCCATCATTGTCCTGGCCATCGTGTACTTCGTTGTCGCAGGGATCCTGATGAGTATCGTGTTCGGCATTTTGGGTGTCGGCCTGTTTGGCGCGATGGGCGGATAGGTGTAATGGGCTGTTAGATGCGATGGGCTGACGCATTGCCGGCCTGTTGCACGGGGAGCCCGGATGACAAAACGCCCCGTCAGCCTGAGGCTGACGGGGCGTTTTCATGAATCGATGGAGGAGGGGTTATTTCACGTACGGGAAGTTCTTGCAGTCCTTGCCAGCTTCGAAGTGCGTTTTGCCGGCATCCTTCATTTTCTGCCAGATCATGCCGTTGGCTCCGTACATAAGGCTCTTTGCATCGTAGCCGAGGGTGCGAAGGATCGGTGCGACGGCCGCACTCCCCTGCCCCGTGTAGCAGTAGACAACGATGGTTTTGTCCGTGGGCAGGGTTTTCAGTGCAGCGGAGAGTTTCAGGTCCGCCTTCGGTGTGTACTGCATCGCGCCCGGGATGTGGCCAATCGAAGTGTAGAGATCGGCAGGCCAAAAGTTCACGATATAGTACTGTGAAAGATTGCTGAAAACCGTCGAAGCATCGATGATCGACTTGGAGAACCCTTCCGCATGCACCGCTGCAATGCGTGCATTGAGAATCTCGGAACCAGTCGCCATCCCTGTATTGAGCGCGGGCATGTTGCCTGCAGGCCCCTTGTCCGTGGGGGTTGTAACGAACTGGGAGACTTTGTCGCTCGAAAGTTTGGCCGTGATCTTGTCGAAATCCTGATGCCAGGCCGACATGCCGTAGCCCATGCTGAATGTGGTCTTGTAACCGCTCAAGCGCAGCAGCGACGTGACCCAGTTCGCCGTTTGACCAGTGTAACACACGACGACGATGCGGTCGTAGTTGGCGACATTCACGGTCTTCATGTGCGTGAGCGCATCGGCGGCCTGAACGTTTACCGCCCCATCGATATGCCCGAGGGCGAAGTCGGCCGCGCTTCGGATATCAAGGAGATAGTACTTTTTCGCTCCGTTGACGTCTTCGAAGACAGTTGCCGCGGGGAGGATCGCCGCACAATCGGTATTCAGGTAATCACCATTCGCGCCCTCAAGTTCGGCGATGAGCAGTGCGGATTCATCTGCTGTCGGAACGACAGGATCGTCGTCCTCGGAACAGGCGTTCGTGAACAAGAGAAGCGGAAGGACGAGGACGAGGGTCCAGGTGTACTGTTTCAGAAGTTTCGCGTAATGAGACATTGATGCTCCTTGTGAAGGATGGGAAGCGGGGAATATGTTGAAAGACAATGTTGCTGTCGGAGCCGGCGGGGGACCGCCGGCCCCATGATTCGATTATCGCCAGCTCGCGGGAAGCTTGCCGTCAACGACCACATTCTTGTTCGCGACTTTCTCCCAGGCCTCTCCGAGATCGTCGGAGAAAAGGAACCAGTCTGCGTTGCGGCCGTCCTTGATATGGCAGGCGTCGAAACAGGACTTGCCTGCCTCGACCTCGGTGCGGCCAGTCCAGCGCTTGATGTTATGCGGAGTCGCATGGCGCCATGTCGGCTCGGAAGTGAAGTTCACGAGGTTCGACACCCCGTAATTGCTCCAGGTATCCGGCGCATGCGGCGCGAGCCGGAGCACCACGTACTTGAAGCGCTTGACTTCCGGCAGGGGATTCATGCCCATCTTGAAAGCCATGAATGGACCGTTGCGCACGCCGGTGTCGACATGGCAGCTGCCGCAGTTCTGGTATTCCTGCGAATGACAGGACTGGCAGGAAATATCGTCCCAGTGCATGCTGTGATAGGTGTTGGCCGTGGCCTGGTCGCCGTGGCAATTCTCGCACTTGGGCTGGTTTGCCACGGAATAGCGCTGCGTGTAGGCCGTACCGGTGCCGTGCATCTCGTCGCCGCTGTGGCAGTTCGTGCACTGGCCGCCTGGAAGCTTGAGGTAATGGACGTCAGGACGGAGGCCAAAGCCCTCTCCGAAGTAGGCATGCGCGACGCGTGCGGAGTGGCAGGCCGTGCAGTTGAGACGCATGTCGGGCTGTTTCTGGAACAGATGCGAGGCAAGGAAACCGCCCTGCGCCTGACGCGGACGCATCACATGACACTCGCCGCAGGAGGCGTGGCACTTCCCGCAGTTCTTGTCATAGCCCTTCTTCAGCGCGTCGGGAAAGTTCTCGTAGCTCGGGAAATTGCCGCGCTTCGCGACCATGTGCTTCTGCCCGAAGCCCTGCGTATGCAGGTTCGTCTTGTCGCGTCCCGCGATCGAAGGATGGCAGCCGCCGCAGTACTTGTCCGCATCGGCCGACGGACTCTTCACGAAATCCGTTCCATGCGCTTCGTGCTTGTCACGCGCAGGCTCCTTGCCGCCGTGGCAGCTCACGCAGGCGATCTTGCCGTGCGCGCTGTTGAGGAACTTGGCGCCGTTGCTGCCGCCGACGTAGACCTTGGCCCACGCTTCCATTTCCGGAAGCGTGCCGCCACAGCCGCCTTCACCCTCCGCGGGCGGGGGATTCGGTTCGGCAACCTTCTTCAATGTCGCCTCGTCGCTGTGGCAGCCGAGGCAGGTCGTCGCATCCGCCGTGGGAGTCAGGGGATCCGGCGTGTCGTCCTTGTCCTCGCTGCAGGCCGTGAACAGCAGGGCTGCCAGCGGCAGGACGAGGAGCATGAGGTGCAAACGTTTCATAGGTGCAACTATTGATAGTGGAATGGAATAGTGTATGGGAAAAAATTGCTTGTCTTGCAGGTCCGTCGGTATTCAATGGTGAATGGTGGCAGGATGGGTCGGTGCGTGGAATCCGCCGAAAGCCGCGATAGGAAAACTATAAACAGAGTTTATTATCGCAATACCTTCTCAAAAATAATGACAATCGTTGACAGACGCAAGGGTTAAAGCGAAAAAAATCACGTTCATGCACGTGGATTTCGCCGAAGGCGAAATCCACGTGCGCGGTAGGCCGTAGGCGGTAGGCCGGTGTGTCATACCTACGGCCTACAGCCTATCGCGATCGGATTGCGGAAAGGTTGTGAAAAGGGGGGGACTGTGCAGATCCGCGAGATCTCCGCGCTACCCGAAGATCTCCTGGAGGCTGCGGACGTCGAGGCGTCCGGCGAGGAGGCGGCGGATGCCCCGGATTGCGGCCTTGGCGCCGGAGAGGGTGGTGACCACGGGTACCTTGTGGCGGATGCAGGCGCGGCCGATTTCGTATTCGTCCTCGCGCGCCGTTTCTCCCAGCGGCGTGTTGATGACGAGATGGATGTCGCCGTTCTTGATGGCGTCGACGACGTGGGGACGCCCTTCTACCACCTTGTTGACCACCTCGCAGGCGATGCCGTTGTCACGCAGCACCGCGGCCGTGCCGCGTGTGGCATAGAGCGTGAACGGCAATTCGGTGAAGTCGCGGGCAATGGTGAGGATTTCCGCCTTGTCGGCGTCGTTGACGGAGATGAAGACGTTACCATCGAGCGGAAGGCGGTTGCCTGCGCCGATCTCCGCCTTCGCGAACGCAGCGCCCCAGCCGGTGTCGAGACCGATCACCTCCCCCGTGCTTTTCATTTCCGGAGATAGAAAGACG
>JAGTUZ010000115.1 GCA_018224415.1 Bacteroidota bacterium
ATCAACCACTTGTAACTCCCCGAAGGTGGCTTCCACGCCGCCCTTGAACTTGTTGGTTTCCGAGAAGTTGCTCGTGAGGTCGGCTTTCAGCGTGTAGTTGATGGCGTGGTGGTCGTGCCAGGTGAAGCCGTTGCCGACGTCCCAGAAACCGTCACCGGGAATCACACCGACGTTCTCGCTTTCTTCGTTGTAGTAGTCGACCGGGAAGGTGATCAGGTCCTTGGGTTCTTCGTACTCCGTCCAGTCCTTGCCGTTGGCATCGGCACGCAGGTTCGTGAAGAAGCGACTGAGCTTGACTTCGTAGAAGGTCGCGTTGCTGACGGTGTGCGTCCAGCTCAGTGTATGGAAGATCGTGTTGTGTGTATAGGTGTTCGCATCGTCGAGGATGTTCTGGAATTCGTACTGGTAGCCGGGACTTGGCTCGACGTACTCGAGATTGGTCTGCAGCGACTGTGAGTTCTGGTTGATGCTCACCGATTGATTGTACGAATACCGCAGCTTCATGGTGGGGGAGAACGCCCAGGTCATTTTCCCGAGCCAGAACCAGTTGTTGTCCTGCTTGGGTGCGAAACTCGTTCCGCCGAACGTGGACGAGTGGAGCTGCGACGCCTTCACCTCACGATAGTCTCCCGTCGGCCTGCCGTCGCGGATGATCGGTGTGAGGCGGGTGAAGCCGTCACTGAAGCCGGCGTAGAGATTGCCGAAAAATGAAATCGTGCCCGGCAGGTCGATGCCCATCATCGGCAGAAGGAACGAGGTCAGCGGCTCGGGACCGCCGAGGGATGCCTCGGTGATGTCGGAATTCCAGCTGGAGCGCGTCTCGCTGTTGAAACCGAAGTTGTCGCGCTTGTGCGCCATGTAGAAGGTGTATCGCTCGGTGGCTTCCTTGGTGGTGACATTCACGATGCCGGAGGTGGCCTGTCCGTATTCCGCGTTGAAGCCGCCGGTGATGACTTCGAGTTGCTGGATGGATGCGGCGCTGAGCTGCAGTCCGAAACCGGTGCCGGCGAGCGGATCCTGCACGGAGATGCCGTCGAGCAGGAAGGCGTTTTCATAGGCGCGGCCGCCGCGGATGTGGATGCCCTCGTCCGATCTGACCACGCCGGTCTGCTGGGCGACGACGTCGGTCACGTTTTCGATCACGGCCACCTCGATATCCTCGGCTGTCATCGTGCGCGAACTTGAGGTCTCTTCGATGTCGAGCAGCGGCTTCTGACCGATGATCACCACTTCCTCTCCGAGCGAGAGGATCGCTTCCTCCATCTTGAAATCGAGACGCAGGGTTTCTCCGGCCTTGACGTTCATTCCCGTCTTCTGGATTTTCTTGTACCCGATGAATGAAAGCTCGAGCGTGTACTGACCGGGATTCACCTCGCGGATGGTAAAGCGTCCGTTGACATCGCTGGCCGCGCCGTAATAGGTGCCCTTGACCAGCACGTTGACGCCGATCAGCGTCTCGCCGTTGGCGGCATCGGTGATGACACCCGTGATGGTTGCCTTCTCCTGCGCATACGCCCGCGGCATGGCGGAAAGGAGAATGAGGAGCAGAATACCGTATCGGATGAGTGTTCTGTTTCGGGAGACCATTTACTGCACGCCGAATTCGTTGCGGAACACCAGATGAATCAGCTCGCCGACGTTCCCTGCGCCATCGAAGCGATGGAGGGGAATGCCGAAAAGCACGAAGCGGCTGTCGCCACTGCGGACGCCCACGACAGGCTGTCCTTCCCATCGCGTGCTGGCCTCGAAGCGGTAGAGGTTGCGCGCGTTGATCTTGCGGAACATGTTGCGGATGAAGGCGACCGGGACTCCCTGTGTATCTCGCACCAGTGTGGGATAGCCTGGGCTTTCGCTATCGGTTTCGACCTTCGTGCCGGAAGGCACGAAGCGGATGGACTCGGGACTCAGACTGTCGATCGGCGCATAGTCGGTGATTCCGCCACGCGGATCGATGGCGCTCTCCGGAAAAGCCGCAGTATAAAAAACACGTCCGCCGCTGCGCTGGTACTCCGGAAGTGCGACCTGGGCCACGTCGATCGTCGGGTCGTTGTCGGTGTACCAGAGCACGTATTTGAACAGCTTGAGCGTTTCGATGAACGTTGGATTCGTGTACGGCGGCAGGTACTTGCCGCGTGTGGTCGAATTCGCGCCTGTCTTGATGTCGAAGACGTTCGCTCCGGCGAAGCGACCGCCGAACAGCGTATCGACGATGCCACGGTAAAAGGAGGCGGAAACGTCGGAGGGTCCGTAGTCGTCGACGATGAGCAGGTCGGTTTTTGGCTCCTTTACGTACCATACCCCGGAACTGTCCGGCATCCGGATGATGCGGCTGCTGGCCCCGGCGATGTCGACCGCACGCAGATAGAAGGCGTTGTCGCCTTCGCCAAGGCCGTCGGAGGCACGCAGTGTCAGGAAGGTCGTCCCGGGGGACAACGATTTCCACGATGCGGGATTCAACGTGTCGTTCAGCGCGTATTGGTACTCCCGTATGGTCTCGTCGCCGTCGAGGTCGCTGCCGGTCCAGCTGAACGACGCGATGGTGAACGTGGTGTCGGGGATCTCGGATCCCTGCGAGAAACGGACCACGGGGGGCGAATTCTCGATGGGGTAACCGAGACTCGCAGGAGTCGGATCCGCGAGTCCGAGATCGATAAACGGCTCGCCGCTGTCGTACCGTCCGTTGCCGTTGCTGTCGGTGTACGGCTCGGCTCCGTAGGGACCATCGCCGTCCCAGCGCCCGTTGCCCTGATCGTCGATGGCACGCACGAAAAAGGTGTATGCCGTATCGCTGCCGGACAACGACAGCGCAAAGACGCTGTCGTTCTTCGTGGTGAACGTCCAGTCGATATTGTCGAAACTGATCTGGTATCCCGCCACGAAGCCGTCGGGGTCGTCGCCCCACCAGTGGATGTGTTGCCGGCTGGTGGTCGTCCGCAGTTCTCCGTCGGGCGAAAGAGAGATGGACGTTTCCGGCGGAAGGTTCGACCGCGGATCGTCGGGCGTTTCCGCACAGGCCACCAATAGCAGCGCCGCAAGGGAAATGAAAATGGTACGCATTGGGGTGTCAGTCATCCGGTACACGTTGATTGGCAAAAAGATGGTGCTTATTTCATGAGATGCATGGGACGCGTCCGCACGCTGCCGTTTGCCTGGATGCGTGCGAAGTAGATGC
This sequence comes from Bacteroidota bacterium, assembly GCA_018224415.1. Classification (GTDB taxonomy): domain Bacteria; phylum Bacteroidota; class Ignavibacteria; order SZUA-365; family SZUA-365; genus SZUA-365. Next base: position 3,173 of record JAGTUZ010000115.1, read on the forward strand.
CGGAAGGCATGAGTGTCCCGGAAGGCATGAGCATGCCGGCGGTGGCACGTCCGTTCCAGATGGCGAGATGCGACCCCGCGTCACGCCAGCCGTCGACGAGTGTCGCGACGTGACGGCCGAGTGCGTCGTGCACGGTCAGTGTGACGGTGCTGCCCGCGGCAAGTTCGTAGCGAAGCGTGGTCGAGGGATTGAACGGATTCGGATAATTCTGATCCAGGAGCACGCCTTCCGCCGCGGCCGGGGGAGGAGAGACGGACACGGGACGCTGTCCGCTCCGAAACCAGAGCGGCCAGATGCCGCCTGCGATGAACCCCTGTGGATTACCGCTCGCCGTGACTCCGTCTTCTCTCATCGACACGTTGTAGATCACATCGAGGGTCTGATCACTGTAGACGAAGGACAGCAATCCGTCCGTGGCAGAGTAATTCGGAAACCCGACGGTGTTGCCGGGAAGCTGCGCGACGGGCTTGGGTTCGCCGTCGAGGAAGTCCAGCGCATAAACAAATGCTTCACCGTCGAGCGGGAATTGTGCGTCGAACGCGATGACGGTCGGCTTGGTCTTGGCAAACGTGGGATTGCCCAGGTTCATTCCGGGATCCTGCGGGAATATCCGCTCCATATGGCCGCTGCCGTAAGCGTCGGCGGTGCGATCCCAGACATCCATGATATTAATATCCCAGAATCCGTAGGAGGAGCCACCCACTTCGAACTCGTTGTAGGTATCGAAAAGCAGTCGCTCGCCGTCAAGAGCGAATTCCATGGCATCGACGAAGCGGGCCGCATTCGGTACCGGATCGTCGGTGTAGTTCGGTGTGATGACTTCGAAGGACTTCGCGACGGGAGCGGGACCGGAGAGATCGATGATATAAATCTGGGGATTGAGGCTGATGGTTGTGACCGCGAGACGGTTCTGGTCGCGGCTCAGGGCGATCGAATTCCAGATACCGGAATTGTCGAGCACCTGCTCGTTCGGGTCGCCGACGAGCGAGATAGCGTGGATGTTGAACGCGTCGCTCACGAAGACAGCCACACTGCCGTCGTCGGAGATGCTCGGTCGGCTCCACACGCCAGTGAATGATACCGAGCGGAAATCCTGGTCGCCGGTGGCAGGTGGGACCGCGATCCAGAGCGGGGCGGGAAACGAGGGATCGGTGTTGGTGAACAGCATACGGTCGATCCCTTCGACGGGCGACCAGTCGTCCGGCCGGTCGCTGCCTGTGCCGTCGGTGATCCCGACTGCATCGCAGGCTGTGGCGCAGGCGTCGGCCTCTGCAGACCCATACAACTCCTGCGCCGACCGGATGATTGCCAATCGATAGTCGATGAACTGTGACTGCCGCGTGAGCTTGGTGGTCAGGGCATGGTAGAAAATCCGTTCGGCCTTCTCCCTGCCGATTTGCTGCGCCAGCAGATAGGCGCTGTGGTTGACAATGCCGCTGTTCACATGCACACCGCCATTGTCCACCGACTCGGGAAGGTTCTGGTATTCATCCATGTGTTTCGGCTGCCAACCGGCTTTCCCGGGGGACGCGGAATTGTGAGGGTCCTCCATGCTGCGCATCGCACCGCCCGGAAACTCCTCCGATGTTTTCGTCACATCTTCCGCGAGTTGCCAGTCGTCGCGGTCAACCATGGCCGCGAAGATGTCGCTGAAGGCCTCGTTCAACGCGCCGCTCTGGCCGATGTATTCGAGTCCCGCACTATGTTCGGTCACCCCATGTGTCATCTCGTGTGCGGCGATGTCCAGGGCCTTCGCAAGCGGAGTGAAAAACTGATTGCCATTTCCGTACGCCATGAGGCGGCCGTTCCAGAAGGCGTTGTCCATTCCCGCGCCGCCGCTCGTGACATTCACGATGGAGAGGATGCTGCTGCCATTGTCGTCGATGGAGTTTCGTCCGTGAGTGCCTCGGAAATATTCGTAGACGATTCCTGCATGGTGATGCGCCGAGACGGAGGAGGCATCTGCCCAGGTGTTGTCGGCGGACTGGAAATGCGCCACGAGCTGGAGATCGCTGTTGTTTGCATTCAGCGTTGTGATGGTCCCGAACGTACGGTCGGGAAACACCGAACCGGCTGCGACGAACATGGCCCGCGACGCGTCGATCAGGTAATTGCTGCCCTGGTGCAGGTAGGTGTCGATGGTCTGCTGTGTTCCATGCAGATCCGTTGCTGTGGCCTTTTGCGGACCGTCCGCGCAGACGGCGTTGAAGGCGCGGATGACGCTGCCGTCGGCCGCGTCCACCATCACCTGCCACCGTTCCAGGAGATTCGGATGCAATTCCACGTTGTATGCGGCGCGTAGACGCGCCCCCTCGTCATACCAGCAGCGCTCGGCTGTGGCGACGCCGTCTCCTTCCAGGAGAAAGGGCGGCAGGGAAGGGGTTTCTCCGGCGCTGCGTCCGTCGATTGCGTGACGTGCCGCTGCAATGGCGTCATCGGACTGCAGTTCGAAACTTCCAACGCCGGGAAGGACATCCGGGACGATGCGCCCCATAAACAGGTCCAGGTCACCGTTGGGACGGATACCAAACACCATTTCCTTGCCATGGATGGGAATACCGTCGCGAAGTTGCTGGTAGCGAAGATGGGTCCGTCCGGTTTCGTCACGACGATCGGAGGACAGGACGACGGTTTCATCCCCTGCCTGCATACCCAGCAACGGCGAGAAGGCGGCAAGAAAAGCCCGAACCGTGGCGTGATGGGGATTACCGGCTGCAAGCGTGCTGTGGGATCGTTGAAGCGGTTGTCCCTCGATGAATATCGGGGTCTTGCGATCGTCCCAGCGCACGGTGAGGTCCGGAGTGTGTTGTCCGAGCACATCGTATGCGATGATCTGCTCCACAGTCAATCCCTGCCCACGGATGTCGGCATTCCTGTGAAGGATATCGTTGGATTCCTGCCACTGTGCGAAACGCTTGCCAACGGCTACCGTCGACGAGACGGTCACCTCATGTCGATGCGCCTCGATCACCTTACGTTTGAACGCACTGCCGCCTGTTGCGGCGGCCTGGGCGAACGCACCCGACGGCGGCAGCAGCAGGGCGAGGAGCAGGAGGACAAATGTCGAATGGTGGCGCTGGAGGGAACGCATCTCTGGCTCCGGGGATCGTGGGACGGGAAAGTGTATCAACGGTGTGACGCAGTGGCTGCCTGTCCGATGAAAAAATAGGGGGCAGGCGGAAGAGTATTCCGCCTGCCCCGTTGTATCAGCGGGTGATGGTCATGCGGGCGGAACGACTGACGCCGTCCACCGCGAGACGGTAGATGTAGGTTCCGGACGGAAGAGCGGACAGCGTCAAACGGACGCTGTAGCTGCCTGCCTGATGCGTGCCGTCGAGCACGGTGGCCACATGCCGGCCGGCCATGTCGAACAGCTGCAGCGACACCTGCGACTGACGCGGGATGTCGAAGCGCACGGTGGTGCCGCTTTCTGCACGGAAGGGATTCGGGTAGTTCTGATGCAGCGTGATGTCACTGACCAATGCAGGAATGAAGGCGATGGACGTGACGACGTTGTCGAAGTCGTCCTCGTCCCGCGGCTGCAGTTTCCAGTTGTTGAAGCTGAAGTACATGATTCCCTTCAGCCCGTCGATGGTCGTTCCGGCCTTCAGGTAAATCAGACCTGTGTCAGTGGAATCCGTGGTGTACACGGCATCCCAGGTGCCGGCATCGTCGACACGCATGTCGCCGCTGCCGTCCGTGACAAGAAACTCGCCGAAGTTACCGCCCGCGGCCTCGTCGGCATTGGTGGACGTCACGGTCAGATCCTCGAAAGCGACGAGCATGCCTTCATACTGCTCGGCGATGGGATCGCCATCCTTCACGACCTCGGTGAGATAGCTGCCCGTGGACAGCAGCACCGGCTCGGGAAGATCGACGGTCCCGTGCTTCTCGACGATGACGAGGTTCTTGAGCTGCGTGATGCCGAAACGCTCGTCGACGGTTCCCGTGACGGTGATGTCGTCGCCGAGGGCGAGACCTTCGTTCTTGATGCTGCTCGAGTAGATCTGGATGCCACTCCAGGGCTCGTTGCCGTCCTGGATGAAGTACATCCCGAGGTTCGGACCGGCCGTGAGCACGCCGCGCGTGGTGACGTTCTTGAAGCCGAAGCTGCCCGAACGACCGTCGGCATACGGAGTGTACTGGATGTCGCTGATGCGGATGTCGCCGTCACGGACGATGTAGAAGGGCAGGGGACCGCCGAGGTCGGCGGGATACACCGCGACGTCGTTGTCATTGTCCGTCGCTTCGACGTAGTACCAGACCACGTCGCCGTCGGCCATGGCGGGAATAATGCCTGTCGCAACGGTGCTGACGTCGTCGTAGGTCATGTCGACGCTCATCGCCGTGCCGCCTTCGGTGCCGTAGTACAGTTTGACATTGGTGATGGTGCCGCCCTCGTTGGAGTCAACGACTTCGCAGGTCACTGTCACCTGGTCGCTACTGGTCGGGATGCCGAGATCCCGGGCCAGCTTGCTGATGACCGGCGGATTGACTGCCTCGCCCACGTTGACCCAGTCGGACTCGGAGCGCGGTTCGAGCTTGTAGTAGTTGAAGCTGTAATACATCACGCCCGTGAGCGATTCGATGGTCGTCCCGACGGCGAGGAAGGTCTTGTCGGTCTGCGTCGGATCGTTGGTGTACACGCTCTTCCAGGTACCGCTATCGTCGACGCGCATGTCTCCGCTGCCGTCGTCGACCAGGACCTCACCGAAATTGCCGGTCGGCGCATCGGCGTTGCTGCTCGTGATGGTCAGGTCGCTGAAGATCGTGAGCATGCCTTCCCACTGTTCGGCCTCGGGCGTTCCGTCGGTGACCGTGAGGTTCTCGAACACGCCGGTGGTCAGGCTGATCGGAGCCGGCACGGTGGCGGTGCCGTTGTCACTGGTGAGGGTGGCGTTGCCGACGGTGGTGACATTGAAGCGTTCCTCGACCACACCGGTGATGGTCACGTTCTGGCCGGTGATGAGGTTGCGGATGCTCTCGTCGCCGCGGACCATGATGCCACTCCAGGGCTGCACGTCATCCTGGATGAAGACCATGCCAAGATCGGTCGAGCCGCCGACGACGGTGCCGGTAACGGTGACCGTGCCGCCGATGGCACCGGAATTGCCGTCGTTGTACGGGGTGTACTGGATGTCGCGAATGCGCGTGAGGCCGTCACGCACGATGTAGAAGGGACGTCCCCTGACAATCTCGCCGGGGAAGATCACGATATCATTGTCATTGTCCTTCGCCTGGATGTAGTACCAGACGATGGAACCGTCGGCCTGCGCCGGGATCTGTGCCATCGCCTGCTTGGTTGCGTCGTCGTAGGTCATCACGATCTGTCCCTTCAAGTCGTCATTCAGACCCCAGATCAGTGACACTTCCACAATGGAACCGTCGGGATTGCTGTCTTCGACGTCGCAGGTCACGGTGACCGCGTCGGAAGAGGTCGGCAACGCGATGTCGCGCATGAGGTTGCTCACCACGGGCGGGAAGGAGCCAAGGACGATGTCGCCCGGATACAGCGGCGAGATGACGATGCCCTGTCCCGAACTCGTGATCACTCCGCGGATGGAGCTGATGGTGGTGCCGGGCGCGGGTGGCGCCCAGGTGGGATCGAAGCCCTGCGATCCACCACGGAAGAAAATGCTCTGGTCGTAGACGCCAATGCTGTTGCCCTGGCCATCGGTGATGGTCCAGGTGTAGCGTCCGGTGGAAGTGTTCTGCGTCACTGTGCCGACGCTCGCGCCTTCGATCATGACATACGCGCCTTCCCACTGCTGCGCGGAAGGAATGCCGGTGAGCGGACCGCCGCTGACGAGATCCGTGATGGCGATGGTCGACGGATCGGGACGACGTCCGAGATCGTCGAGGATTTCCACCTGCACGTCGGCGTTCCATCCGTTGCCCACGCCGATCTCGAACTGCGTGGTCGAGAAGTACTGCGAGACGACACCGGTGAGGCGGACGACATAGCCCGTGTCGATGGCCGTCACGAGGATGGCGTCGGCAGCGAGGGAGTCGGAGGCGCGGACGTTCAACCCGCTCCAGGCGCCGCCATTCTCGTCCATGATATAGAGTGTGAAGGCATTGCCGAGCGCGAAGAGCGGCGGACCGCCTGCGCTCGAACGGGGAGCGGCGTAGACCACGCCGGTCACCGTGATGGTGTCACCGACATGCGGGGAGGCCTGGTTGCCTGCTGCCAGCGTGTCGGGATGGACTTCCTGGATCTGTTGGACGGTCAGCGTGTCGGATACGATTTGCGCCTGTGCCGTTGTGGTGAACAGTGCAACAAGAAGAATCGTGAGAATCGGTAGGAATCGCCTCATGCGCGTTGCTCCTATAGTGGTTACTTGATAATGACAAATTTTCCGCGTTGGATATTTCCGCTGTCGAGATTTTCGACGGTGAAGAGGTAGAGGCCTGTTGCCGTGGCCTGGTCGTTGTCGGTGATAAGATCCCAGGCGTGTTCGCCGCCCGTGAAGCGCTGCGTGCCGTCGGCGTAGCGGGCGAACCAGTCGAGGTCGTCGCCGTTGTAGTCGTCGCCCTCATGCCGCAGCGTCTTTACCAGGTCGCCGGCCATCGTGTAGATGCGGATCTCCGCGCGAGCGGGCAGGTTCGCAAAATAGAGTTTCCGCTCCCTTTCTCCTCCACCATCCCACATCGCGTTGGCGTAGTAGGGATTCGGATAGACAAAGGGTTCTGCAGCCGCCGCCATGTCAGGAGTGGTGCCCGGGATCACGCGTCGCGCGTTCTGCAGTCGGCTGCTCTCGAGACTCTCGACGTTGTTGACCGGATCACCGGAGTCGAAGGCCGTGATAGTGTATACATACTGCCAGCCGTTGAGCTGGTTGGGGATGTCGAGCCGGTAGCGGTAGGCGGTTTCTTCTCCCGGCAGTTGCAGTGGTTCGTCGAGACGTACCGCTCCGAATCCGGTGTTGTAGAAAAGGCCGTTGTCCGCACGGTCGTATTCGCCGATGAGGACGAAGGACGTCGACAGCACGCGGTTCGGATCGAGGTCGGCACCCGCATTGGTGCGGTACACGCGGTATCCCTCGAAGTCACGCTGTCCGGAGATCGGATCGACCGAGGACTCGCTGCGGTCGTCCCAGAGCACGGTCACCTTCTGGTTACCAGGAATGACACGCACACGCGGGGGAGTGGGTGGGGCCGGGAGGATGTATCGCGTCAGACGACCGTCGCCGTCGAGATCCTCTCCGGGATCGAGTGTGCCGTTGCGGTTCTTGTCTTCGCCGTCGTAGGCCTGCTGCGCGAAGCGCAAGCCGCGGTAGAGATTGCTCTTCGCGAGCGGCGTATCGTCGGCGGTGGGATCGTTGCCGTACTTTTTCGCGGTGACAACGGCGAAAACCACGTTAATGGTTTCCCCGGGTTCGATGCGGCGGAACGGTCCCGTGCTCAGCAGCACCGAGCGGTTCGACGCGCTGCTGAGATTCGGATACTCCGTGACAGGGAGACCGCTGGCCATTTTTTCATAGCGCTCGCGGTCGTTTTCCGGACTGAAATAAATCGGATCGGTGGTGTTGCGGAATTGCCAGCTGTTGAACACGACGCGCGCGCCGAGAGAATCTCCACCTGCGGGTTTCGGTCCGAAGTACTGTATTGGTTCGCTGCCGAGAACGGCCAGTCCGATATAGCTGTCGGTGAAGCCCGGGTCGCCGTTGACGTCGAATTCGTAACACATCCGCATGCTGTCGACGAATCCGTTGCCGCCGCGATTGAAGAAGGCGGATCCGCGGGGAGGACTCAGATTCGTGTTGCGCACGACCATGTCGATCCACAGTCCGATGTAGGCACTGTCGAGCGGGACCGTGTTGTCATTCCGTATCGCGTAATTCAGGATCACGAAATTCTCCGCGAAGGAGAAATTCCACGCATACGTTTCCATGTGCACATTCACCTTCAACGGTGTGTTGTGCTCGGGAATGGTGACCGTGGTACCAGGAACAACGCGGTTGGAGTCAGTGAAATCGGCCACGAAATCCTGATGGCTGACCGCATCCGGGGAGAAGAAACGCGAATCCGCAAGCGTGGAGCGTTCCTCGGTGCGCGTGCCCTCGGCGTTTGTGTATTCGAAGCCAGCGGCGACGTCCCGCACTGAACTGACATCGACCGCCGCGGAGGAGACATGTGGTCCCGTACCGCCCGCGAAGGCGCCGATCCACAACCCGCCGGAGAAGATATGTTCGATGCCGGACCCCGCGGGATACTCGCAGTTGGGCTGGAACGGCCACTTGTTGAAGCCGTGCCCGAGCGTGCCGAAGTTGGAAATGGTGATGCGGAGACTGCCGACGTTGGTGAATTTGCTTTCATCGTCGTCCAGTGCTTTCCTGAACGCGGAAGGACCTTCGCCTTGCGTCTGCGCAACCGCCAGCTGTCCTGCAAGCAGCAGGAATAGTAGTGTGTTCCTCAAGACTGACGTTGTCGTGATGGTGATTTTCGAAATGTGGATTCAGCCGGTGGGGAGACGTCGCATTCACTGTCTTCATCCGGTGCTTCAAAGTAGAAAGGGGACGGCCCAAATGCAAAACGACGGTGGGGAGAAATGCCCGATCAG
>JAGTUZ010000116.1 GCA_018224415.1 Bacteroidota bacterium
AGCCGCGTGCTCGGCACGCGCGACATCGTCTCCGCGATCGAGGCGGCCGGGAAGAAGCCGGGCGTGCTGCTCTCCGCCTCCGCGGTTGGATATTACGGTGACACCGGAGAGAAGGAACTTGACGAGCACTCTCCGGCCGGCGACGATTTCCTCGCGGACACCTGCAACGCGTGGGAGCGCGAGGCGCAGAAAGCCGAGGCCCTGGGCACGCGTGTGGTGATCACACGCATGGGCATCGTACTGGCGGAAGAGGGCGGAGCGCTGGAAAAGCTGCTTACGCCATTCAAGATGTTCGCAGGCGGGCCCGTCGGCAACGGCAAGCAGTGGTTCCCCTGGGTGCACATCGACGACGCGGTCGGCATCATGCTCCATGCCATCGACCATCCGGAGGTCGTAGGCGCACTCAACGCCGTCAGTCCCGGCCTGGTGCGGAACAAGGAATTCGCCGTCGCCCTGGGCGATGCGCTCCATCGACCCGCGCGATTCTCCGTCCCGGCCTTCGTCATCAAACTCGCCCTCGGCGAATTCGGCGAGACCCTCCTCGGCGGCCAGCGCGTGCATCCCGCCCGCACCCTCGAAAGCGGCTACGCCTTCCGGTACGCAAGCATCGAAACCGCCCTCGCCGACCTCGTCACCGTATAGAAAAACCACGAAGACCCGAAGACACAAAGAAAGGCACGAAGGACTTTTTCTTAACGGACACCGGACGTGTCAATGAGCTTCGACAGTCTGGCGGAGCACTGCGGTGCCTGTCCGCAAAAAATCCTTCGTGTTCTTCTTCGTGTCTTCGGGTCTTCGTGGTTTTTTCTACTCCGCGAGGGCGTCGATGACGAACTGCACATGCTCGTCGAAGGGAATGCCGAGGAGCTCGGCGCCGGCGAGCAGGTCCTCGCGGCTCACGGCCCGGGCGAAGCCCTTGTCCTTCATTTTCTTTTTCACCGATCGCGCTTCCATTCCGCCTATTTTCCGGTCAGGACGCACGTAGGACACCGCGAGGATGAAACCACAGAGCTCGTCGACGGCGAAAAGCGTCTTCTCCATCATCGATTCCCTCGGCACCCCGGTGTAGTCCGCATGCGACATGATGGCGCGCCGGATGTGTTCGGGCCAGCCGCGCTCCTCGAGAATGCGGTTGCCCACGAAGGGATGCTCCTCCGCCGTGGGATACCTCTCGTAGTCGAAGTCGTGCAGCAGTCCCACCATTCCCCATGCCTCCTCGTCCTCCCCATACTTCCGCGCATACGCCCGCATCGCCGCTTCGACGGTGTAGGCGTGCTTTCGCAGGCTTTCGGTGGCCGTGTACTCATGTAGCAGGTCCAGCGCGTCTGATCGATTCATCCTTGTCCTCGTGCAGTGAAATGGAACAATGGAAAGATGGAAAAATGGAAACATGATGCAACGCGTTCCGACGACCCTTCCATCTTTCCATCTTTCCATCTTTCCATTCTTCCCTCCAATCGGTATCTTGAATATTCGGACTGAATTGCCGCCTATCTGACATCACCAAACCGAATAGAATCAAGCATCTGACCACCGGAGTTTTCATGGCGAACGAAGAGAAGAACGAAAAGTACTCGAAAGAAACCCAGATGATTTACGGGCGAACGCATTCGATGAAGTGGGACTACGACCACCATGTGGTGCCGCCTATTACTTCGTCGGCGACGTACCGGCTGGATTCGGCCGAACGCGGCGCGCAGGGCTTCATCGAGTTCGCGCACACAACCGCCGAAACAAAGCGCAAGCAGCCCATCCTGATTTATGACCGCCTGGGCGAGCCGAACAAGGACATTCTCGAAGAGAATCTCGCCTTTGCCGAGTCCGGGGACTGCGCGGTCACCTTTGCCTGCGGCATGGCGGCGATCTCGGCCATTTTCGGCGTGCTGGCGAAAACGGGCGATGACATCATCGCGCATCGCACGATGTACGGCTGCACCTACTCCCTGCTGACGAACTGGTATCCCCGCTACAACATCGGCGTGCAGCTGCTGAACCTGCATGACCTCGACGCGCTGGTGAACGCGATCAAGCCCGAGACGCGGGTGATTTACTTCGAATCCCCGATCAATCCCACACTGACGCTCATCGACATCGGCGGCATCGCCAATATCACGCGGCAGATCAATAGCACGCGTCCCGAGGACGAGCACATCAAGATCGTTGTCGACAACACCTTCGCCACGCCCTACTGCCAGCGGCCCATCGAACTGGGCGCGGACTTCGTCATCCATTCGCTCACCAAGGGCATCGGCGGCTTCGGCACCGACATGGGCGGCGTGGTCATCGGTCCGGAGAACTACCGCGACATGCTGCTCATGTACCGCAAGGATTTCGGCGGCGTGCTCTCGCCCAAGGCCGCATGGCCGGTGCTGGTCTACGGCCTGCCGACACTGTCCCTGCGCGTGCAGCGGCAGATCACATCGTCGATGACCATCGCGGAATACCTCGAAAAACATCCGAAAATCCGCAGCGTGAGCTATCCCGGATTGCCGAGCTTCCCGCAGTACGAACTGGCGAAAAAGCAGATGCGCAACTACGACGGTGAATTCGCGCCGGGCACGCTCATGTACTTCACGCTCAAGAGTGATTCGCCGCAGGAAAGCCGCGACAAGGGCGAGAAGCTGATCAACTATTGCGCCGACAACGCCTACACCATCACGCTGGCGGTGAGCCTCGGACACACACGCACGCTGATCGAGCACCCCGGCTCGATGACGCATTCGGCCATTCCCGCCGAGGAGCAGGTGATGCGTGGCATGGATCCGGGCGGCGTGCGCCTGTCGATCGGCATCGAGCACCCCGACGACATCGTCCGCGACCTCGAGGAAGCGCTCGCGCAGATCTGAGCCGCGGTCCCCCGGCATCGACGACGGGGCGTCCGGCGCCGGACGCCCCGCGCATGTTTCCCAGAGAACAACCGATTGGACATTCCCATGGCCTCCCTTCCCCTCCCGCTTATTCGCAGCCTGCTGCTCGCGCAGTTTCCCAACGTGCGCGCGGCGCAGAGCACCGCGCAGGGCGAAACGCCCGACGCGCCCTTCGGCTTCAACCTCGGGTACAACCTCGGCGACGACGACAGCCGCGTGACGGCGAACATCGTGCGCTACGCCGCGGCGCTGGACCTCGAGGCGGAGGATCTCGCCTTCATGCACCAGGTGCACGGCGACACCATCCGCGTGGTGTCCGAGCCCGGCGCGTACGAAGACACCGACGCGATGATCACGACGCAGCCGGGGGTGGGCCTCACCGTACGTACGGCCGACTGCGTGCCCGTGCTGCTGTACGCGCCCGGCGCGGGCGCGGTCGCCGCGGTGCACGCGGGCTGGCGCGGCACGGCCGAGCACATCACCCGCAAGACGGCCGCGCGCCTGCTTGCGGAATTCGGGGCCGAACCCGAGGCGGTCTTCGCCTTCATCGGCGCGGCGGCGGGCGCGTGCTGCTACGAGGTGGGCAACGAGGTCGCCGCGCTGTTTCCCGAACGCTGGCTGCAACGCAGCGAAGGAAAGAATCCCCGTCTCGACCTTCCGGGCATCAACCGCCAGCAGCTGCTCGACCTCGGCATTCCGGAAGGGAACATCGAAACCGCCGGACAGTGCAGCATTCACGAGTCGCATCTCCTGTTTTCCTTCCGCCGCGACGGCGACCGGTCAGGACGGATGCTCGCGACCATCGTGCTGCGGGAAGATGTCTGACATGGAAGCATGCCCGACATGGAAGCATGCCCGGACATGGAAGGATGCCTGACATGGACATGAACATGACTCCCGCCGGTGCGCCGGACACGGGCGCGCCACGTGGGATGGATCTCGACGAACTGGTATTCGTCGACACCGGCGAACAGACCGGCGCCTTCAACATGGATTTCGACGTCCATCGAGCCGAGCAGGTCGATGCTGGTGCGGCGCCGCCGATGCTGCGCGTCTACAACTGGAAGCCCTGGTGCATCTCCCTCGGAAGGTATCAGAAAATCGAGGAGATCGACCAGTCCGCCACCTCGGCGGCGGGGTACGACATCGTGCGGCGTCCGACCGGAGGACGCGCCATCCTCCACGCCGAAGAGCTGACCTATAGCGTGGTCATGCCCTCGCAGGATCGCGGCATCATGGAGGTGTACCGTTTGATCAGCGAGGCGCTGACAGCAGGATTGCAGCAGCTCGTCCCCGAAATAGATATCGCCAAATCGCAGCCGAATTTCCAGAAACTCTACAAGGAAGCCGGCAGCATTCCCTGCTTCTCCAGCTCCGCGCGCTACGAGATCGAGTATGGCGGAAAAAAACTTGTGGGCAGCGCGCAGCGCCGCATCGGTGGAACCGTTCTGCAGCATGGCTCGATACTCATCGGCGAGGCGCATCTGGCACTGGCCGATTTCCTGGCGGTGAGCGGTGACGTGCAGGAACAGCTGCGTCATGACATGCGCGCACACACCACGACCCTGCAGGAGGTTCTCGGGAGGCAGGTATTCAGAAACGAGGTGCGCGATGCACTGATCGAAGGATTCCGTCGCGCCTGGGGGGTGCGCATTTCAATTTCAACCGAGAATGAGTACATTTCGGCGACGGAGAGCCGCGAGTTTACATGAGTACTGAACCTTCACAGAATACGAAACGCGTTACCACACGCCGCCTGCAGGAAATGCGCGACGAGGGCGATCCCATCGTCTGCCTCACCGCGTATGACTTCCTCACCGCCCGGCTGCTCGACGACGCCGGCATCGACCTGATTCTCGTCGGTGATTCGGTGAGCAATGTCTTCCAGGGAAATCCCACCACCCTTCCCGTCACCCTCGATGAAATGATCTACCACACGAAGGCGGTCAGCCGTATCGTGCGCCGTTCGATGGTGATCACCGATCTGCCGTTCATGTCCTACCAGGTCACCACCGAAGAGGCCTTCCGCAGCGCCGGACGCGTGATGAAGGAAACCCTTGCGCATGGAGTGAAGGTCGAAGGCGGAACCCGGGCCGAGAAGGTGGTGGAGAAAATCGCGGGCGAGGGCATTCCCTGCATGGGCCATATTGGCCTCATGCCCCAATCGATATTGAAATATGGCGGCTACCGTCCCCGCGGTACATCTGAGGACGAGGCGCAAGCGATCATCGACGACGCGGTCACGCTCGAGCAAGCGGGCGCCTTCGCTATCGTGCTCGAGAAAATTCCCGCCACGCTTGGCAAGCGCATCACCGAACGCGTGTCGATCCCGACCATCGGCATCGGTGCCGGTCCCCACTGCAGCGGCCAGATCCTGGTCACGCATGACATGCTGGGGCTGTTCGAGGATTTCCGCCCGCGCTTCGTGCGTCGGTACGCAGCGTTGGCAGATGAAATGGACCGTGCATTCCGACAGTACATCCAGGACGTGAAATCGGGAAGTTTTCCCAACGAATCGGAGAGCTATTGATATGGATAGCGAACAGATCAACGCCCTCAAGCAGGGGCTCCGCGACGAAGGATTCAATATCTACGTGTACAGCTACCCCGGCGGCATGTGTTTTCCGCCACACATGCATGACCATGAGACCATCCATGTCGTGCTCAACGGATCGATGAAAATCACCATCGACGAAGTCGATCACATTCTCTTGCCCGGTGAACGTTTCATGGTTCCCTCGCACAAGCTGCACACCGCCGAGGTACTTGGCGAAAGTCCGGTGGTCATTCTCGACGCCACCCCGCCGCGGGGATAGAAAGGACGCGCCGTGACACATCCCACCGGTTTGAAGCTCATCGACGGGCGCGACCTGCGCATCACGTGGAACGACGGGCACATCACGCATGTGCCGCTGCAGCACTTCCGTGACAAGTGTCCTTGCGCCGGTTGCCAGGGGGAAAGCGACATTTTCGGGGCGATCAAGAAACCGATGCAGCTGCAAATCGCCATTCCTGGCAAGTACGACCTGAAATCCCTCAGCCCCGTCGGCAACTACGCCGTCGCCGCCGTGTGGGGCGACGGACACGACAGCGGAATCTATACCTGGGAATATCTGCTCGACATGGAGAAGCGCATCGAACGCGCGCAACCGTAGCCGGAGCGCGGATGCGTATCGTCCTCACCTCCACCGATCCCCCTTCGCACGAAAACTACGTCCGCTGGCTCCGCAGGTTGAATCCGGACCTTGACATCCTTTTTCTCACACCCGGCATGGACGTTCCCCACACGCTCGACGCGGCGCAGGGACTGCTGCTGCCCGGCGGCGGCGATCCCGATCCGGCACTGTACGGCAAACCCGAACTGCGTCCCCTCTGCCGTATCGACGCCGCGCGTGACACGCTGGAGTTCGAGACCATCCGCGCCGCGTTCGACCGGCGGCTGCCCATGCTCGGCATCTGCCGTGGACTGCAGGTGACAAACGTCGCGCTCGGTGGCACACTCGTCGCCGACCTGCCGACGGCCGGCTTCGACGGACATCACTGGCTTGACGGCGACCGGCGGCATGATCTCATCGTGTTGCCGGGGACGGAACTATCAGCGATCACCGGGGAAGCATCGACCTGGGTCAACAGTGCGCATCACCAGGGAGCGGAC
This sequence comes from Bacteroidota bacterium, assembly GCA_018224415.1. Taxonomy (GTDB): domain Bacteria; phylum Bacteroidota; class Ignavibacteria; order SZUA-365; family SZUA-365; genus SZUA-365. The sequence continues at coordinate 6,523 of JAGTUZ010000116.1, forward strand.
ATCATCGCGCCGCGCCTCGCGGTCAGCGCCCGCTCGAATGACGGCGTCATCGAATCTCTCGAATGGGCACAGCCCGCGGGCAGGCCCTTTCTCCTGCTCGTGCACTGGCATCCCGAGAGGTTGCCGGAGTCGCATCCCGTCGGAGATAGCATCGGGATGGCGTTTCTTGAGGCCATTGGAAATGACAAATGACAAATGGCAAATGACAGATAACAGATGACAAATAATGAGGAGCGCATCCTCACATTTGTCATTTGTTATTTGTCATCTGTCATTCCTCTCAGGACAGCTCTTTGATCAACCGCCGCGCCTCGTCAATGCGACGGGGATCGTGCACATCGGCAGCGGGCAGGGAAACGGCGGTGCGGAGGTGGCGGAGGGCGTCTTCTTCCTCATCGAGTTCTACCAGGGTTTTCGCGAGTTCGATGCGCGCCATGATGCCGCGGGGCTGCAACTGCACGACACGGGAAAGCAGACGCTTCGAGTCCTCGAGCGATGCCTCGGGCACGTCGCCGTACGCGGCCTTGAGCAGCAGCCGCACCACCCAGCTCAGTGACGCCAACTCGCGATGCCAGATACCGAGCACCAGCATGGCCACGGTGTTGGACCCATCGATTTCAAGCGCCGTACGTGCATGCGTGTGCAGCAGCTTGCTCAGGTCCATTTTTTCCGAGTTGGGCGCAAACGCCGCCTTCTGTCCGTACGCCACCGCCAGCATCGCATGGGCCATCGTATGACGGGGGGCGCGTTCGACCGCCCGGCGCGCGTAGGAGATCGCGCGCTCGGTCTCTCGCAGTGCCGCCGTTTCGTCACCCGCTGCGATGGCGAGATTCGTGTGGACTTTCGACAGCCGCCATAGCACCTCGGGATTATCTGCATCGCGTCGCTCGGCCTCCCGGAAGAAGCGCAGCGCCGCCTGTGTGTCCATCGCCAGCTGCGCGCTGTCGCCGCGTGCGATCAGCGACTGCACCTCCCCCGCCTCAGCGAATCGCGGCAGCGGGAGACAGAAGACGAAGAGGATGAGGGAAAGCAGTCGTCGTGTGTGCATGGTCAACCAGTCGATGTACGAGGTTTCAATATAGCAAAACCGTCCTCGCGTACAGCGCGGTTCCGGCCTCCTGTGGTTGCGCGAAATTTCGTATATTTGTTGATGCGGGGATTTACGAGATTCCGATCTCCTTTCTCCGTGAGCGACACCCGAGCACACGACCTCTCACATATCAATCCGGAGTATTCCATGGCCAAAACGAAAGCCAAAGCATCCGCTGCGACAGGCAGCGCCCGCGGCAGGAAGTACGTGTACTTCTTCGGCGGAAAGAAAGCCGATGGCAGGGCCGACATGAAGAACCTGCTCGGCGGCAAGGGCGCGAACCTCGCCGAGATGGTGAACATCGGTCTCCCCGTACCCGCGGGCTTCACCATCACCACCGAAGTATGCACGTACTACTATGACAACAAGCAGACCTACCCGTCAGTGCTGAAAAAGCAAGTCGCCGAGTCGCTCAAGAAAGTCGAGCGCGAGATGAAGGCGAAGTTCGGAGATCCGAAGAATCCGCTGCTGCTTTCCGTGCGCTCGGGCGCGCGCGCCTCGATGCCGGGCATGATGGACACCATCCTGAACCTCGGCCTCAACGACACCACGGTGAAGGGACTGATCGAACACTCAGGCAACGAGCGTTTCGCCTACGATTCCTACCGTCGCTTCGTGCAGATGTACGGCGATGTGGTGCTGGACCTCAAGCCAAAGACGAAAACGGATATCGATCCGTTCGAGGAAATCCTCGAGGCGAAGAAACACGCCCGCGGCGTGGAACTGGACATCGACCTGACTGCCGGGGACCTCAAGGAACTCGTCGCAGAGTTCAAGGCCGCAATCAAGCGGGAGACCGGCAGGTCCTTCCCCGACGATCCCGAAGAGCAGCTCTGGGGCGCGGTCAGTGCCGTGTTCAATTCCTGGATGAACGAGCGCGCCATCGTCTATCGGAAGCTCAACGGCATCCCCGCCGAATGGGGCACGGCCGTCAGCGTGCAGTCGATGGTCTTCGGCAACTCCGGTGATGACTCCGGTACGGGCGTGGCCTTCACGCGTGATGCCGCCTCGGGCGAGAACATGTTCTACGGTGAGTTCCTCATGAACGCGCAGGGCGAGGATGTCGTGGCCGGCACACGCACGCCGCTGCCCATCATCCAGCTCAAGGACAAGGATGCCAAGGCGCACAAGCAGCTGCTCGACATCCGCAGGAAGCTCGAGAAGCACTATCGCGAAATGATGGATATCGAGTTCACGATCCAGAACGGCGAACTCTACATGTTGCAGTGCCGCGTCGGCAAGCGCACGGCGTTCGCCGCCATCAAGATCGCGGTGGACATGGTGAAGGAGAAACTGATCTCGCAGGAAGAAGCGCTCATGCGCATCCAGCCCGACCAGCTCAACCAGCTGCTGCGCCCGATCTTCGACGCGAAGGAAAAGGCCAAGGCCATCAAGGAAGACAAGCTGCTCGCAAAGGGCCTCAACGCGGGTCCCGGCGCCGCCTCCGGCGTTGTTGCCTTCAACGCCGAGGACGCGGTGCGCTTCGCGAAAAACGGCATGCCGGTCATTCTCGTGCGCATCGAGACCTCGCCCGAAGACATCAAGGGCATGGACGCCTCTGAAGGCATTCTCACTGCGCGCGGCGGCATGACATCACACGCGGCACTGGTTGCACGCCAGATGGGCAAGGTCTGCGTGGCAGGCTGCGAGGTGCTCAAGATCGACTACAAGACAGCCGAGATGCGCATCAGCGGCCGCAAGGACGTGATCCGCGAGGGCGACTATATCTCCATCGACGGCTCCACCGGTGAGGTCATGCTTGGCAACATCCCGACCCGTCCGAGCGAAGTGCTGCAGGTGCTCATCGACCGCACGCTCGATCCGAAGGATGCTCCCGTCTTCCAGATGTACGACAAGCTCATGAAGTGGGCCGATGGCGTGCGCCAGATCAACGTCCGCACCAACGCCGACCAGCCCGACCAGTCGGCCAACGCCGTCGCCTTCGGCGCCGAGGGTATCGGCCTCTGCCGCACAGAGCACATGTTCTTCGGCGAAGGCAAGATCGGTCCGATGCGCGAGATGATTCTCGCCGAGGACGTCGAAGGACGCCGCAAGGCGCTTGCCAAACTGCTCCCCGTCCAGCGCAAGGATTTCGAAGGCATCTTCATGGCCATGGGCAAGCGTCCGGTCACCGTGCGTACGATCGATCCCCCGCTACATGAGTTCCTCCCGCATGACGAGAAGGGCCAGAAGGAAATCGCCGACCAGCTCGGCATTTCCGCCGCGAAGGTCAAGGAGCGTGTCGAGGCGCTTCACGAGTTCAACCCGATGCTCGGTTTCCGCGGTTGCCGTCTCGGCCTCATGTATCCCGAGATCACCGAGATGCAGGCACGCGCCGTCTTCCAGGCGGCGGTCAACGTGCGCAAGAAGGGCGTGAAGGCCTTCCCCGAAATCATGATCCCGCTCGTGGGCCATGTCAAGGAGCTCAAATCGCAGGAAGAAATCGTGCGCCGCGTCGCTGCGGAAGTGATGAAGGAAAGCAAGACAAAATTCGACTACCTCGTGGGCACGATGATCGAGATCCCGCGCGGCGCCATCACCGCCGACGAGATCGCGGAGATCGCAGAATTTTTCTCCTTCGGCACCAACGACCTCACGCAGACCACGCTGGGCGTGAGCCGCGATGACGCAGGACGTTTCCTTCCGGCATATGTCGAGAAGGACATCTACCCGCGCGATCCCTTCGAGGCGATCGACCAGCGCGGCGTCGGCTTCCTCATGAAGCATGCTGTGGCAGAAGGCCGCAAGACGCGTCCCGACATCAAGCTCGGCATCTGCGGCGAACACGGCGGCGAACCTTCGTCCGTTGAGTTCTGCCATAACATCGGTCTCAACTATGTGAGCTGCTCGCCGTTCCGCGTGCCCATCGCACGCCTGGCCGCTGCCCGCGCCGCCCTGCTCAACCCGCGCAAGACCGCGAAGAAGCCAGCGAAAAAAGCGAAGAAAAAATAATTCCGCAATGAATCTGTTGGAACGCGGATGACGTGGATCCAACGAATTGAAACGGATG